>VEPD01000391.1 GCA_012027035.1 Ruminiclostridium sp.
ATATATTACAATGAACAGTGTGGAAGCAATCAGGGGCTGTACGTTACCCTGCACCTTTTGCGCCTATCCGGCTGCTTTTGGAAGAAAACTTTACAAGAGGCCTGTCAGGGAGGTCCTTGCTGAAATTGAGATGCTGCCTGGAAAGATCGTACTCTTTCCGGATGTAAATCTTATAGCGGACAGGGAGTATGCCATTGAACTTTTTACCGGGTTGATTCCTTTGAAGAAATGGTGGTTTGGCCTTGTAACTTCAAATATCGGGATAGACGAAGCCTTGATAAGACTCTTTGACAAAAGCGGCTGCAAGGGTTTGTTAATAGGGTTCGAATCTGTCTCCCAAGGTTCGCAGAAGTATATCAAAAAGGGAATCAATAAGGTGGAGGAATACGAGGTTCTTGTAAAAAGGCTGCACAGCGTGGGGATTGGAATAAACGGATGCTTTGCTTTCGGTGGGGATGACGACGGCAGGGATGTGTTCAAAAGGACTGTTGAAGCGGTAATCAAGCTAAAAATAGATCTGCCGCGATATTCAATCCTTACTCCGTTTCCCGGAACACAGCTATATAGGGAACTGGAAGAGCAGGGAAGGATCACGGAGCGCAATTGGGCGATGTACGATGTCGAGCATTGTGTTTTCAAGCCTGCAAACATGACGCCGGAGGAATTGATGGAAGGCATTGAATGGGCATGGAAGGAAACTTATACCTATAAGTCCATTGCAAAGAGAATGAGCTATTTCGGTGCGTTTCTGCCTGCTGTGGTCCCTACAAATTTGGGCTACAGGCATTATGCAGACAAGTTCAGGATATTTACCAGAGAAGTGATGACAGACAATTCCGACATTCCAGCCATTAAATATATTTAACCCCATAAAAAAGCAAATTCATTGCTTTTTGTGTGCCCGGTGTGACAATTCACTTGGCACACTGGGGACATGGAGGTTAAATGAAAATTACTTTTATACGGCCCAACATGGGTGTCTATAAAGCGAAAGATGCGCTGCAGCCTCTGGCAATTGCCGTGCTGGACGGTCTTACGCCCCCTGGAGTGGAAACCCGCTTTTATGACGACAGAATAGAGGAAATACCCATAAATCAGGATACGGATATTGTTGCAATTTCTGTTGAAACATTCACAGCCAGGCGCGCCTACCAACTTGCCGCAGAATTCAGGAAAAGAGGCATATATGTGGTCATGGGCGGATATCACCCTACATTTTTACCGGAAGAAGCTCTTAATTATTCCGATACCGTTATTATTGGAGAAGCGGAGGGGATCTGGGAAAAGGTAATTGATGATTTTTTGAGGAAAAATTGTCAAAAAATTTACAGGAATGAAGGCTCAGGCCGGCTTGAAAATATAAAGTACGACAGGTCGTTATTCAAAAACAAGAAATATGCGCCTGTGTATCCCGTGCAATTCAGCAGGGGCTGCAGATTTTCCTGTGATTTTTGCTCCATAAGCGCCTTTTACGGCAGCAAGCTCCGTCAAAGGCCAGTTGGGGAATTTGCTGCAGAAATTGAGAGCCTGGGGCAAAAACATATTTTTATTGTAGATGATAATTTCTATGTGGACAGGGAAAAAACGAAAAGCCTTTTGCGAGCGCTGATTCCCCTGAAAGTCCGCTGGTCGGCACAGGTAAGCATTGACATAGCAAGTGACCCCGAACTGTTGGAGCTTATGGAAAAGAGCGGCTGTATGGCGGTGCTGATCGGATTCGAATCCCTTGACAAAAGGAATCTTGAACAGATGGGCAAAGGCGTCAACATCAGAAATAATGAGTATTCAACCGCAATTAAACGGATAAGGGACAGGGGTATCATGATATATGGGACCTTTGTTTTCGGATATGACTTTGATACAAAGGATTCTTTTGGCAAAAGCCTTGAATTCGCTCTTGAAAGTAAGCTGATGCTGGCAAATTTCAACCCCTTGATGCCCATGCCCGGAACGCGCCTTTACAGCAGACTGGAATCGGAAGGCAGGCTTCTGTACCGACGCTGGTGGCTTGACCCGGCGTTCAGGTATGGCGACGCCATGTTCAAGCCCAAAGGGATGAGTGCGGAAGAGTTGACAACCGGCTGTAAAAATGCCCGGTTTGAATTCAATAAATATTCTTCTTTTTTTAAAAGAGCCGTTGATTTAAAAGCAAACAGCGTAAGTCCGGTGAATTTTGGAATTTTTGTCCTTTCCAATTTGATATCGCGGCAGGAGATTCATAAAAAACAGGGCCTGAAGCTGGGGAGTGAAGAAACTCTTGAAATGTATCAGGAGGCCGAAAGATGAAGCTTGTTTTGATTAAGCCCAACATTGGAAGAATGGAACACAGCCTCTATGTTGACGAAGGAAGAATGGAGCCTCTCCAGATAGGAGTTCTGGCAGCGTTGACGCCGCCTGATATAGAAGTGGCGTTTTATGATGACAGAATGGAAACGGTCCGATATGATATTTCTGCCGACCTTGTGGCAATTACAGTAGAAACCTTCACTGCCAGAAGAGCTTATGAGATCAGTGCGGAGTATAGGAGTCGCGGAGTTCCCGTCATTCTGGGCGGGATGCATGTAAAGCTGATCCCGGAAGAAGCCGCTCAATATGCGGATTCCATATATATCGGGGATGCGGAATCATTATGGGCCAATGTAATGGAAGATGCAAGGCAGGGATGCCTGAAGCCCGTTTATAGGGCGGGAACGGGCAAGCCTCAGTCTGGTATCGGTACCCGGAGGGATATTTTCAAAGGTAAGGGTTACCTTCCTCTAACTTTGCTCCAATTCAGCAGAGGCTGCTGTTTTGACTGTGAATTCTGCGCTACCAGCGTATACTTCAACAAGACTCATTCCTTCAGGGACATTAAGGAACTGGTATCGGAGATCGAAGCTCAGGACAGGAAGTTTTTATTCTTTGTAGATGATAATATTGTTGCAAATCCGGAGGCTGCAAAAAAACTGTTTAAAGAGTTGACCCCGCTAAAGCTTAAATGGGTGAGCCAGGCAAGTATTGATATGACCCAGGATAGGGAATTGATGGAGTTGATGGTCAGGAGCGGGTGTCTGGGGCATGTTATAGGGTTTGAATCCATAGATGCCGGCAATCTTTTGGCAATGAAAAAGGCGCCAAATATAAATCAGCAAAACAATTACCATGATCAGATCGCAATTCTGAGGGACTATGGGCTTCAGACCTGGGCGGCTTTTACCCTTGGGCATGATTTTGATACAAGGGAGTCCGTCCAAAGAACCCTTGAGTTTGCATTAAAAAACAAATTTACTTTTGCAGCCTTTAACATTTTAATGCCCTATCCAGGGACGCCTTTGTACAAAAGGCTTCAACAAGAGGAGAGGCTGTTGTTTGGCGGAAAATGGTGGCTTCATCCGGAATACAGGTTTAACTATGCGGCCTTCAGTCCAAGGAATATGACCCCCGATGAATTGACGGCAGCCTGCTTTGAGGCACGGAAAACCTTTAACGGAGTAGGTTCCATAGTAAGACGGGCCTTTGAGCCGAAGACAAATATGAGGTCCCTGGTCAGATTTATGGTATATGCCAGTTACAACCCGCTTTTCAGGAAAGAAGTATTTAAGAAGCAAGGTATGAGGTTCGGATTGAAGTAGCGCTAAGTTTGTAAGAGAACTCCTGCTTGCAGGGAGTCCTGGACAGGATATATTTGCTGGAATAAATGTAAGAAAGGAATGACTATGAAGATTACATTCATACTACCCGGGATAGGGAAAAAGCCAGGTGACAGGTATATAAAAACTAGGAAAATGGAGCCCCTGACCATTGCGACATTGAAAGCATTGACCCCGGAAGATATCGAAACGGAATTTTTTGACGACCGGGTTGAATTGCCGGATTACGACGCAAAAACGGATGCAGTTGCTATCACTGTTGAGACATATACGGCGGCAAGAGCCTATGCGATAGCAGGCGAGTATAGGAAAAGAGGAGTAAAGGTCATAATGGGGGGCTATCACACCACCCTTTTGCAGGATGAGGCTTTACAGCATGCGGACGCCATAGTAACCGGAAATGCCGAGAAAATCTGGAATAAGGTGATGGAGGATTTGAAGCGGGGAGACCTGAAGCCGCTATATTCAGGAGGAGCTGCATATTCAAGCCGCCTTCCTGACCGAAGTATTTACGGCAGCAGGAGATATCTGCCACTCAACCTGATAGAAACCGGAAGGGGATGCCCTTTTGCCTGTGAATTCTGTGCCATCTCATCATATTATAGATCCTGCTATGTGCCCAGAGATGTAAAAAGTATTGTATCTGAAATAGAAATGTCAAGACACAGGTATACTTTTTTTGTGGATGATAATATAGTCGCAAATCCAGGCTATGCCGACAGCCTTTTTAATGAGATAACACCCTTAAAGATAAAATGGACAAGCCAGGGTGCGCTGACCATAGCAAGAGACAGGGAACTCCTGAGAAAAATGAAAAGAAGCGGCTGTGATGCTTTGCTTATAGGCTTTGAGTCTTTGGACGAAGAAAACCTTAAACAGATGAAAAAGGACTGGAGCTACAAGCTGGGGGAAATCGATAAATTAGTTAACATAATTCATGGCGAGGGGATCAGCATATATGCTACTTTTGTTTTCGGGTTTGACCATGACACTTCTGACTCCTTTAAAAGAGCAATCGATTTTTCTTTAAAGCACGGATTTTTCTTTACGGCCTTCAATCACCTTTTGCCCTTTCCCGGGACTCCGCTGTATCAAAGATTGAAGGATGAGAACCGGCTGACTGTTGAAAAATGGTGGCTGGAGCCTGACTATAAATACGGCGATATTCCATATATACCGCGGCACATGGAGCCTCAGGAGCTATCGGAAAGGTGTGCCGATGCAAGAAGGGATTTTTTCAGGTTTTCTTCAATTGTCAAACGAGGCATCCGGCTTTTCGGAAGAAATGCCGACCCCTTGCTCTCCGCGATATTTTGGAGCCAGAATCTGAAAATGAAATATGAAGTAGATGAAAAATTAAAAATTCCTGTGGGGAGAGGTCTCGATGAATTTCCAAAGTAACCGCTATCAATTTGAGTTTGCCAGGCCTGAAGATGGAGCAGAGATGCTGGAGATCCTGGAAGAGAGTGATTTCAAAGGACAGATTTCACTGATCTATACAAGACGGCCCGACGCCTATGCCTCATTAATGGCGGAAGGTGAAGCTGCGGCTGTTGTCATATGCAGGGATACGGAAAAAAACAAGGTTGTAGGTTTTGGCGCATGTAGCATACATAGGTTGTATATTAATGGCAAAGCAACCAGTGTGGGATATTTGTCGGGACTCAGAGTGCGTAAAGAGTATCGCAGGCTTTATCCGTTCCTTCCCCGGGGGTATTCGCTGCTTCGCTCATTTTGCACGGAACACGGAGTGGAATATTGCTTCACAAGCATCCTGGAAGAAAATCATTATGCCAGGCGGCTTCTGGAGAAAAAAAGGGGATTTATGCCGGACTATATTCCGCTGTCTGTATATGAGACCTTCATTATAAAGACCGGTACAGGTAAAAAAGCAGGCAAGGGCTACAGATTAATTCGTGCAAAGCCGGAAGACATGCCTTCAATGATTGAGTTCCTGAACTTGCAAGGCAAGTCGTCACAGTTTTTCCCGGCTATTGCGGGAAGTGATTTTGAAAATAAAGGGTTTTCCGGCCTTAACCCGGAGGACTTCTATATTCTGAGGGACCAAAACGATGAAATTGCCGCATGTGCCGCCGCCTGGGACCAAAGCTCATATAAACAGTACATATTAGGGGGCTACAGCGGACTTTTGAAGATAATATATCCGATATCGTCTTTGATTAAATTGTTTGGATACCCCTCGCTTCCAAAGCCTGGAAAAATTCTTGAATTTTTTACCCTGTCTTTCCTGACGGTAAGGGATAATAATGAAAACATATTTAATACGTTTATATCGCTGGTTTCCAGGGAACAAAAGAAATACCCGTTTTTTATTATCGGTATGGGCGAGGCCAATTTGTTGAAAAAAGCTGTAGAAGCCATCCCCCACATCTCATATAAAAGCAGGGTTTACCTGGTGGATTGGGATAAAACGGGCGGGCTTGAGATTGATAATAAATTTCCTATAAACCCCGAGTGTGGATTATTATAGAAATAAGCAGATATGACGGAACCGGTATCCCTGGTATTCAAGAACTCCATCATAACCGGAAAACCGGCGGGATATTCGACCCAAAGGCCGGTGCCTCCAGAGATGAAGCGGCTGTAGTCATTTACAGGCTATTCTTCCTTGAATGATTCAGTACCCTTTCGTGAAGAAAGAGTATTCGGCACGCTGGTATCGGACAGTCTGGAATTCACAGTACCCTGTGTATTGATGGCCGCCTTTTGAAACCTGGTTTAAGCCAAAGGATATGAACTCTTTTTCTTAATAAATAATAAATGATCCACAGCATGGAGATCCAGGCGAAAATTGGCGGTATTCTTAAATGGTGTATAAATGGCGGCATTGATATATTCAACATGACCAGCAGAGGCATTGCTATTGGTAAAACACAATGGAACAGGTGCCATATGACTGTGGCTACCGATATGATAAAACCCAGCAGCAGTTTCCTTTCCTTTCGTTTCGTTTTACCAGTATGGCAAGAGTTGTTAGTATATGACATTGTAATACCTCCGAAAAATAAAATAAGCAATAAAATTATAACTTATTCTATTGTATTCAGGATAGCAGTTGTCCAAGTACGAACAATTCCTACTTTACATGTCTGAAAAGTAGGGATTGTTTTTTTGTCTTTTAATAATTAGTCTTTTAATAAAAAGCAGAATGAGAATTAAAAGCGAAATCATTGTAATTCCAAGCCCGAGGAAAAACTTATCAGGAATAAACCACGTTTCAACGGTGTGCGGACCCTCAGCCAGTTCAAATGCCAGCAGGCTGTCATCAATGGCCAGTGTTTGAACTTCCTTGCCGTCAACCTTTACATGCCATCCCTTGTCATAGAGTACCGACATGGCCATCAGGCCTGCAGTTTTTATCTCCACACTGCCGCGGATGCCGGTGTCCATGACTTTATCAACTATCATAGCCTGATCCCGGATAATGGATATTGCCTTTTCAAAAGCAGGAATATCCAGGCCGCTGGAATATACTTCAAACCTGCCGGACTCAGGGGCGGTCTTGTCGAAGGTGATTTCCATTTCGGGAAGAGTACCGGACTTGCAGAATCCCAGATCAATGATGGTGGAATGCCGCGGATTGAAATCCACCTTTTTACCGTTAACTGTCACAAACGCACTACCCTTCATATTGAAGGGCGCTTTAAAGTAAAGGTAAACCTGCTGGTCTTTTTCCACCTTGATCTGAACCTTTGCAGTTGAGCTATTGTCTTTATCAGTACGCTTAAAGCTATAATATTTTGTACCGGAACTGTTGTAGGTCAGGTTATATTGAACGCCCTGCTTCTGGTCTATGGGGACAAGTATATCTTTTATGCCGGAAATACTTTTCATTAGACTATTCTGGGCATCAAACGGATTGGATGAGTAGCTGTAGAATTTCTTCAGTTCGACGGGGACCTGAAAACCCAGAGGCAATGCGTATGGATTTGTAAAAACCGTTATCTCGTCAGTGGATGCAATCTTTTTATATAGTTTTTCTTCAATATTCATAGATCGATAAATCAGGTATTTGATGCCGAAAAGGGAATCCAGTATTGCTGTAGAGCCTTCATATCCGACACTGTTGATGCTGTTGCTGTGATAGCCCAGGTTCTCCAGCATTTTCACCGGCAGCTTGGAGGAAGTGGAGGAAAAAAATGAAAGGCCCCGGTAATTGTACAGATAAGGGTCGTTGGTGGTTTTTGGCGGCATTAGCTCCATACGGTAAAAGCCGGTATCCGATTTGGAAATATCGGCAATTTGCCGGCGGATTTCCTTTACCTCCTTCCCGCTTGAGTAACCGTCCCGGACAGAATAGCCTTCCACCAAATCAATTTTATTTATAGTGAGAATAGTGTTTCCTGTCACTTCTGTAATTATTACCAGCATCACGATCAAAAGCCGGGTAGAAGGCCGTATGTACCTGGCACGGTCGACAGTAAGGGCTGCAGCGTATAAAACAATACTGGCAATGCTTGCATACATTGTGAGATAGTCAAGCTTCAGATCATCAAATTTCTGTGAAATAACAACCAGTCCCAGAATTGTTACACAAATAGCGCCTATCTGTTTGCCTGTGAATTCCTGCAGACTGTCGAATGCCTTATAGCACATGGATAAAACCAGGAAAACATAGACAAATGAAAAACGGTAAGGAATCTGATTGGGGAAGTGCATACCATGCCATATGAAATTCAGGATATCCATATTAAAGCTCAGAATCATAGTTAGAAGCAGGGCCAGATGCCAGAGTTTTTCCTTCATACGTATACTTCTGCTGAAAAAATAGACCGGTATAAGGATCAAAACAATTATTCCGCTGTATATGTTCGGCATGCCTTCCCGGATCGAAGGCGAGGGAAAGGTGAAGTGCCTGGTGATAAAATCAAACATGTCAAAATAATAGGTCAATGTTTTTGGAAATATATTATTGGCCGCCGAAGTCAGCTTGAGAGCAAAATAGGTTGGCAGCACCAGTATGGCGGATAATCCGGTAGACAGAAGGGAGTACCCTGCGAACTGTACCGTCCTTTTAAATAACAGGGCACGTTCTCCGACGCCATGATATTGAAAGAAGCAGACAGGATAATAAAGCAATGCAAAAAAACAAATAAAAAAGGCCATATAGAAATTTGTAAAAAGCGCTAAAGCCAATGTAATGCAAAAGTAAATACCCCGTCCGTCCCTGACCAGTCTTACCATACCCAGCATAATCAAAGGTAATAGATAAATCGAGTCCATCCACATAATATTCCAGGAAAATACCAGTACATAGCTGGAAAGGGCATAAAGCAGGGAGAAAGCAGCTGTTATAAGACTCTGTTTCCGGTGGACGCCCTTCAGGTAAATCGAAAAACATGCTCCGGCAAGGCCAACCTTCAGCAGTGTTAAAAAGAGTACGGCTTCAGTCAGATAGTCTTTCGGAAATAAAACTGTCAGCAGATTGAGCGGACTAGCCAGATAGTAGCCGAACAATGGCAGGTAATTCGTTCCAAGGCCGCCTTTCCAGGAATACAGGAGGCTGGACAGTGTACGGAATTTGTCCTGTAAATCCGAGATGAAAGGCGCGTATTGATGATAAAGGTCTATTATAAGCACATCCCACTTTGAAAAAGGGAAGATGCCGTGAACTGCGTAAGCCAGCTCCAGTATGAATGCCGGTAAAAAAAATGACAGAAGGATAATGTGATTCCGGATTATGAACTGGCTTGCCTGTTTTTTAACTGCTGCTGCAAACTTCAAGGCCGATTCTCCTTTAAGCCTTGTCTGGCATCATCTATGCCAAGATTACCAGACAAGCCCTTATTATCATTTCCACTAATACTACAGCGTCAATTACCGAAATATCCTTACAGAAATAACGTGTTAAAGCGTTCGCGATTATTTCTGTAAGGCGCATAAATGCCGATAAAATTATGAAGTTTTCGCTGTAGTACAACTATAGTTTTGCATATGTAGACAATTTTTTCAAGATGTAATTTATGTTTTAAACATAATTCTGTGTTAAAATATTTTAAGCTGCAAAATATATTGGATGATGATTCGCGAGGGCGCGTTGCAGATAGGGAGGGAAAATGGAAAAATATATTAAATGTGTAAATATAGAGAATGGTATGCCTGCTGTAACAGTTGCGGAGAAAAGGATTCTGTTTGAAATCAGTACGGCAAAGAGAGAGCGTGTAAAAGTACTTAAAATTATCCACGGCTACGGTTCTACAGGTGTTGGCGGGAAACTAAAGGCGGCTGCAGCCAGACTTTTAGAGCAGAAACAAAGAGAAGGTATAATCAAGTCTTTTGTGGGCGGTAATGAGTGGGATATATTCAACCAATCCGCCAGGAGTATCCTGGATTCCTGCGATGAAGCAAGAAAAGATCCGGATCTGGGGAATTACAATGCGGGAATAACTATGGTGCTCTTATAAATTGAAAAGTATCTTCGTTAGTCCCGTATAATATAAGAAAACTATTAAAAGCAAGGCCGGTGTTAGATACCTGATTATAAAGTAATATACATCTATGATGGCGCCTGTTTTTATTTTGCCCTGATTTGTAAGCTCGGTTCTGACGTCGTCCTTTTTAACGAAAAATCCGGTGAATACCGCTATCAAAAGCCCTGCCAAAGGCAAAAGTATGTTTGAGGATGTAAAGTCGAACAAATCAAAAAAGGTTTTGCCAAAAATCCTTATTCCGCCGAGAATACTTTTGCCGTCTGCCGAGAGTGCTGCAAGAGAACCCATAGCCACTATGATTGCAGCATTCAGTACTACGGATTTTGTTCTGGGAATCCCTTTTTCTTCAGTAAAATATGCAACAGGTACCTCGACCAAAGATATCATGGCGCAGGTTGCGGCAATTGAGGTCAAAACGAAAAATGCCACTAGAAGAACGCTGCCGAAAGGTATTTGTGAAAATACCAGTGGAATGGTCATGAACAGCAAACCGGGGCCGGCTCCCGGCTCCATGTCGAAGGAGAAAACAGCCGGGAATATTGCCAGGCCCGCAAGCAGCGATACAAGCGTATCCGACAATGCCACCCGTATGGAGGTGCCGATCATATTGTTGTCCTTGGTGAAATAGCTTCCATAGGTAATCATTGCGCCCATTCCAAGGGACAGCTTGAAGAATGCCAGCCCAAGCGCAGTCAGAATGGCAACTCCCGTCAATTGTGAAAAATCCATGTGAAAAAGGAATTTCAAGCCTTCAAAGGCGCCTGGAAGTGTCAATGCCCTTATATCGCATACGATTATCAATACAAACAATACCGGCATGAGTATTCTGGTAATCCTCTCGATACCTTTCTTAACGCCGGCTATTAATATTGCGGATACAACTGCCATGACGACGATCTGCCAGATAATCGGCGGCAGAGGCCCAATAATAGCGCCGGTGAATTTTGATTCCGCTGTTTTTGCGGTTATGCCCGTGAAGCTGCCTAGAACCGCCTTGAATGCATATGAATATACCCAGCCTGCAACGCAGCTGTAGAAGAACATAATCAAATATGTAGAAAGTATTCCGGCAGATCCTATATATTTCCAGCGGGACTTCGGACCTTTTAATCTCGTGAAAGCGCCAATCGCATTCTTCCCGGTACTGCGTCCGATGTAAAACTCGCTTACCATTACCGGGAGCCCGACAAAAACAATGCACAGCAGATAAATCAGCAGAAAAGCGCCGCCGCCATATTTCCCCGTTAAGTACGGAAACTTCCATATGTTGCCCAGGCCTACGGCAGAACCCAAAGTCGCAAAAAATACCGCCATGCCCGATGAAAAGCCTTCTCTTTTTACATTACCGTTTTCCAAGCGCTGCTCCCTGCTTTATAAAGTCTGCTTTTTCAATAGTACTACAGCGAAACATTTTAATTATCCTCTATTTTATCCTTATTTTCTGAAAATAGCAGAGCATTTGCAATATTGTATTGCATATAAAGGTTATTGACATGATTATCTTGCTGTATCATACACCTTTTTGCGGCCGGCAAGCATTATTATCCCTCCGGTAAGGAAGAGTATTATTATTGCAAGAATTGAGAAGGAAGACCGGCCGGTCAGCGCCTTTACGGTTGCATATATTGCAGGCCCGAGAATTGCCGCGAATTTGCCGAAAATATCATAGAAACCGAAGTATTCGTTTGATTTTTCCGGCGGCACCAGCTTGCCGAAATATGATCGCGAAAGAGCCTGGATACCGCCCTGACATGTACCTACCATTACGGCGAGAATCCAGAAAATGCCCAATGCCTCTCCGACAGAAATAAATCCCTCTTCTATGCCAAAACCCATAATGAAGGCCATTATGCATATCACAAAATAAACGCAGATGGCGGACAATATTATATTTATGGTGCCGATTTTTTTTGATATCCTGCCGAACAATATTGCACAGGGGAAAGCAACCAGTTGTGTCACCAGCAACGCCAGGATCATGCCTGTCGTATCAAGGCCCAATGTAGCGCCGTAAGAGGTAGCCATATTTATTACGGTATTGACGCCGTCGATATAAAAGAAATATGACAGCATAAAAAGAAAAATACCCTTGTTGGCCAAAATGCCGCCGACTGTTTTTAAAATATTCCTGAATGTGCTGATTACCAGCATTGATGAAGGTGCTTCCGTATAATATACCTGCTTGACATTTTTCAGAAAGGGTATGCTGAACAGCCCCCACCACAGGACATTCAGCACAAGAGATGCTTTAACGGCGTCTGCACTGCCGATGCCCAGATTTTTACCGAACATGATCAGTGCTATCGATATAATGAACGGAATAGTGCTTCCACCTATGTAACCCATTCCATATCCCCATGCCGAAACCTTGTCCATCCTTTCGGGAGTTGTGACGTCGGTCATGAACGAATCATAAAAAAGCGAATTTGACATAAAGCCTATATATGATAAGCAGTAGCCGACAAGCATCAGCTGCCAGTTGTTAACTACAGCATTGAAGAGAGTGAATATGAGTCCCAGCCCCAAAAAAGCCGTGAACAGCTTTTTCTTCATACCCCGGTAATCTGCAATCGCTCCGAGGACCGGAGCCAGGATTGCGGATATGAAGGTAGCCGCTGAAGTCGCCCAGCCCCACCACATATCTCCGTCCTGACCGACGCCTTTCAGCACCGATACGAAGTACACGGGAAAAATAGCCGCCAGCATAATGGTTGCATAGGATGAATTTGCCCAATCGTACATTACCCAGCTTTTCTCAAGCCTTGTCAATTTGTCCATGATCTTCACTTTCTCCTTATTTATTTTATCAATCCTTCCCGCAAGCTTCCATCCATTTCCCATCCGGGAATGTTCAGCAGCTTCAGGGCAAGAGGCGCAATATCCGCAACACTGCCGCCCGACAGCTCCATACCTTCATTTATCGTACTTCCGGCAACCGCATAAAAGGTTTTATATCCATCCTGCTTTAATGAATAGCCGTGAGTCGCCTTGTGATTGCTGCCGAGTTCGTCGAACTCGTATCCGTTTTCCGCTTCAATCCCGAAGGGACAGTCTTTACCCAGACCTGAAATCTCCAATTCATCATCGTCCAGAAATCTTTTCACTCCTCCGCACGGTTCGGACATGATTTCCAGAATGGATTCCCTGGCTTTGATCAAAGCCTCTGCATCATTTTTATCCTTTAGATATAAAAATGCTGTTCCTCCGCAGCATTTAAGCCATGCACGCCAGCATGCAATACGGCCTTTCCGGTCCAGCTTCAGTAGTCCCCTTTTTTCAAATGTGCAATTGAAATTTATTGATTTTTTGACGTCCAGCATTGCATGATCACCAAAAAGGATTATACTGCATTGCTCCTTTATACCTGCTTCAGTAAGGGCTGAAAACAACATGCCAAGCCTTGCGTCCATTCTTGCAAGGGCGTCCGGTATATAAGCGGAGTATATGCCATGCTTGTGCTTGTGGGTATCTGCATCAGTAAAATGTATCATTGCAAGCTCGGGCTTTTTGCATTTTATGATATCACACATGGCAGCGCAGGAGAAATCGTCCAATTGCGGTTGTGACATACCGTCAAGAGCGCGGCCAAATTTCAGGACTGCCCTTAGCTGAAGCAGTGGGCTGCCGTTTAGCATGGAAACTGCAATCTGGCTTTTCCATCTCCGGTTGGAGAGTATTTCAGGGATATTGTATCTTATATCAGCACCGGCGGTGACCGGCCACATAACGCTTGCTGTCCTGAAGCCTAATCTGCTTGCCTGGGAATATATTGAAGGAGTCTTTATAGTCTTTCCAAACCAATACCAGTCGGGATTCATATCTCCCGGAGAGGGGCGGGTGTTTTCCGTGATTCCGTGGCGGCAGGGATGGCAGCCGGTAACAACTGTTGTATGGACCGGATATGTATTTGATATAAAAACAGAGCTTACCTGCCTCACCAGGGTTCCACGGCTGCAAAATCCGCCGAAGTGCGGCATGGTCAGCAAATGATCTGCGTCCTTGTCCGAAACGGCATCCAGCGAGACAATCAACAGGCGCCTCTTCTCAATCAATTTGCTTATATACCATACCCCCTCATTTAAACACTTATTGAGCTTGAAGCTTTATGAATATTGATACTGTTAACTTATACCTATAATATCACAGCGCGGCATACATCCGCAACCAAAGTATTGATTCAACCGGCTTTCGGCAAATAAGTCTGCTGAAAAAACAAACTATTTAGTAAAATAGTATAATACAGGTTTGGAGAAACGAGAAAACCTCATTGACAATTGCTAACATATAGTATATACTATGTATATACATGCAGGAGGTGATCATAATGCAGGCCAAGCTCCAAAAATGGGGAAACAGCCAGGGAATAAGGATCCCAAAACAGCTGCTTTTAATTGCATCGTTTAAGGAGGGTGATGAAGTGGAAATAACAGCTGAATACGACAAAATCATTATTCGACATGTGGAAAAGCCCGCTAAAAAATATATAATTGAAGAACTGTTTGCAGACTATGGAACCGGCACAAAGCAAACAGAAGAGGATTGGGGTGTCCCTTCCGGAAAGGAAGAGTTATAGAATGGATTATATACCAAATCAAGGAGATATCATATGGTTGGATTTTACCCCCCAATCCGGTCATGAGCAAATGGGAAGAAGGCCTGCGCTGGTTATAAGCAATTATTTTTTTAACCGTCAGACAGGGCTTTCTCTTGTGTGCCCGATCACATCTGTCAGGCGAAGATATCCATTATATGTAAATGTTGACAACTGTAAGGAAATATCAGGATTTGTCATGGTAGAGCAGGTAAAATCAGTTGATTACCAATCAAGAAATGCAGGGTTTGTTGAAAAAGCGCCAAATGTACTTTTGAATGAAGTTTTATCAATACTTCAGGCATGTCTGTAAGAGTCAGGTTTTTATGAGACTATTTTATGTATTCTGCCAAGGCTGATAGGTCTGGAAGCATGATATAATAATACCGGTCAACTTTTTGTATAGCGCAAATGAATTTAACGCAAATGAATTTAATGCTGAAAGGCAGGGATAATTGTGATAAAATATTGCATATGCCTGACAGTAGTATGTGAATGGAGGAGCAGCGTTGATCATAAGCGCCAGCCGTAGGACCGACATACCGGCATTTTACAGCGATTGGTTTTTCAATAGGCTCAGGGAAGGATTTGTCCTTGTACGGAATCCATTTAATTTGAGTCGGATCAGCAGGATATCGCTTAAAAAGGATGCAGTGGACTGTTTTGTTTTCTGGACAAAGAATCCGGAAATGATGCTGCCTCGTCTGGGCTTAGTCAAGGACTATCCTTATTACTTCCAATTCACTCTAAATCCATACGTCAGTGAATTTGAAAGGAATGTTCCGGATAAAACAAAAGTAGTTGATACGTTTATCAGGCTTTCAGACAAAATCGGACCGAAGAAAGTAATATGGCGGTATGACCCGGTGATCATCAATAATACTTTCGGGCTGGAAAAGCATGAGGAGCATTTCAGTATATTGGCCCGCAAGCTGCACAAGCACACATTAAAATGCATCATAAGCTTTGTTGATTATTATAAAAAGATGGATAAAGTCTTTAAGGCTTATGATATACAGGAGCTTCCGGAAGCAAAAATAAGAGAGGCGGCTAAGAAAATCAGCGGTATTGCCGGTACATACGGTTTGATAGTTGAAACCTGTGCGGAGCAGATAAATCTTTCGGAATATGGAATTGGCCATGCAAGATGCATTGATCCGGAATTGATCAGGGAGATAACAGGCGCTCCGGTAAAATACAAGAAAGACGGAAACCAGAGGAAGGCTTGCGGGTGCATTCCGAGTGTGGATATCGGAGCTTATAATACTTGCGCACACGGGTGCTTGTATTGCTATGCAACTTATAGCAAGGGTTCGGTTGACAGAAACTGTACCACCTATGATGTAGACTCTCCACTTTTATGCAGCAAGCTGAAGGCAGGGGATAAGGTGTCGGAAATCAGATCTTGATATCGAAATCAAAGGGGATGCTTTCACCAATCAGTTCATTAAAAACCTTCCATATTTTCTTATCGGCGTCAAGGATTATATACCGGGAAGTTATGCTAAATATTTTTGCATAGCCGATAAACTTATCATCTTTGGTCAATGCAATCAGATCACCTTCATTCAGACCGATATAATCGGGATTATTCGGTACGTTCAGCAGCATAAATATCACCTGCACAGCTTTATGTTACATAATATGCGGATTCAATCAATAGTACTACAACGAAGGTAGCATTAATATACCGGCATTTATGCGCCCTGCAGGGATAATCGCGAATGCTTCAACGCGTTATTTCTACAGGGATGATTTAAAAACCTTCATTGCAGTATTAGTATGTTCAAAAACAGAAACATTATTATGCTATTGGAATTCTGATGATAATTCTGATAGAATTAAAAATGAAAGATAGCTCACATCATCCAATATAAATCAGCCTGCAGGAGTATTAAATCATGCGCATATTACATACCGCGCTGGTTTTATCTTTGAACTCATCCATCATAAAAACCTGATTTGTTAGCTATTTTGCTGCGGATTGAAGTTTACTTCAAAAATCCTTGTAATGATTCCCAAAAAAAGGTATACTTTAAGCATATTATATTAAGCATAAATAGTGGTGTGAGCATGGATATTAATGAAATAATAAAAAAATATTCTATAAAGCTTCTATTGACGTTTGGATCATATAATACGGATCGATTCACTGAACATAGTGATATAGATGTTGCATTTTTATCGGTAAGGACTCTGACAACCGATGAAGAACTGCAGCTTTTAAGCGATTTATTTACATATTTCAGAAGAGATGGAATAGACCTGGTTAACCTGGCAAAGGCAGTTCCTTTGCTCACATATGAGATTGCCTGCAATTCGCATGTACTATATGAGGAAAATAATTTTTATATTAAATTTAAAATGAAAGCTTCAGCAAGATATGCGGATACAAAATTTTTAAGGGAAGCAAGGAAAAATTATATACGGGAGCAAATAGATATGATTGGTGCTTACAGATAGGGGAGGATAATATGCCGGGCATTGAAGTAATTCTTGAAAAGCTATTAAAGATTAAGGAATATATTGAGCAATTGAAGAAAATAAAGCCTGAATCGTATAAAAAATATGTCGGTGATATGACTTCCAAATATGCGGTTGAAAGAATAATTCAATTAATTGTTGACCAGGCGCTTGATATAAATAACATTCTTCTTTCATATATGAAAAAGCCTCCTGCAACAGATTATTTCAATTCTTTTATTGATCTGGGTGAATGCGGCGTATTTGACCAGACATTCGCGCTTGGTATTGCACCTTCGGCAGGGCTGAGAAACAGGCTTGTGCATGAGTATGAGAGTGTGAATGACGAGATTGTCTATAAAAGTATAGATAAGGTAGCTAATATGTATACAAAGTATTTAATAATAGTTAATGGGTTTATAAATAGTAAGTGATCAGGGATGTCTAGAAATATGGACGGAGCCGCTTGGGTATACTGAACACCCATTGCCTGTGGGGCGCCTTATCAACCTTCGCTGCAGTATTAGTATGTTCAAAAACAGAAACATTATTATGCTATTGGAATTCTGATGATAATTCTGATAGAATTAAAAATGAAAAATAGTTCAATCCTCCAATATAAATCAGCATACAGAGGTATTTTATCATGCGCATATTACATACATCCGACTGGCATCTGGGCAGAAGCCTGGAGCAAATAAGCCGTATAGACGAGCAAAGAGAGTTCATTGACTGCCTTTGCAAAATAGTGGAGGAACAGAATATCGATCTGGTCCTTGTAGCTGGCGATATCTATGATACATACAATCCCTCTGCTGCAGCCGAGGAGCTTTTTTATGAAGCGATGGACAGGCTCAATAACAAAGGCAGGAGGCCTGTGGTCGTGATCGCAGGTAATCACGACAATCCTGAGCGCCTTTGTGCGGCAAGTCCTCTGGCCTATAAAAACGGCATAATTTTGCTTGGTTATCCCGGCAGTGACGCAGGTGAATTTAAAATAAGTACAGAGGGAATCCGGCTGATTGAATCCGGCCCCGGGTGGCTGGAATTAACCGTGCCCGGCTGCGATCACACCGCTGTTATCATAACTTTGCCCTATCCTTCGGAATCACGCCTGGAAGAGCTTTTGACACAGCAGGCTGACGAAGCGTGCCTGCAAAAGGCATATTCCGAAAAGATCGGCAGTATCTTTTCAGCTCTTAGCCAAAAATTCAGGGAGGACACAGTGAATCTGGCCCTGGGACATATTTTTCTCAGGGGCGGCAGGGAATCCCAGTCTGAAAGAACTTTGCAGGTGGGTGGGCCATTGACGGTCGATCCGGGCGTCTTATCTGCAAATGCTCATTTCATTGCACTTGGACATTTGCACAGGCCACAGGAGATCAAGGGCGCAGCCTGCCCGGTGTTTTATTCAGGTTCGCCGCTTGCATACAGCTTTTCGGAGGCCGGTTACAGCAAGGCTGTATTTGTCGTTGACGCTATCCCGGGACAAAAGGCTGAAATAAAACCCGTCTATCTGGACTGTGGGAAGCCGCTGAAAAAATGGATTGCAACAGAGGGAATAAATCAGGCTCTTCACTGGTGTGAAGAGGGCAGGGATCCGCATGCATGGGTTGACCTTGAAATAGTCACAGACAGGGTTCTGGCGATAGAAGAGCAGAAGCGGTTCAGGGCTTTGCATCCGGGAATAATCAACATAAGACCGAGATTAAAGCAGGATGCATCGGCAGTAATCCGCTCTGACAACAGGGAAGGCAAAAAGATTGACAAACTGTTTTCGGATCATTACAGAAGCCGTATGGGGTCGGAAATCCCCGAAGAGCTTTTGAAAGCGTTCCTGGAAGTCCTGAATGGCGAGGATACGGCAGTGCCGGCTGAAATGGGCGGGGGTGAAGCGAATGAGACCCAGGCTTCTTGAAATAGAAGGTCTGCAAAGCTTCAGGGACAGGCAGAAAATAGATTTCAACAGTCTTGGCGAAACAGGCCTGTTCGGAATATTCGGACCTACCGGCAGCGGAAAGTCAACTGTACTTGACGCTATCACATTTGCATTGTACGGCAGGGTCAAGAGAGCTGAAAGAGGGACCCAGGGCATTATCAATACAAATATGGAAACGGCTAAGGTGTCCTTCGTTTTTGAGCTTCTGAAAGACGGCAGCAGAAAGATATATAG
>VEPD01000194.1 GCA_012027035.1 Ruminiclostridium sp.
GAAAAATAAAAAAAGTCCTTGCAAAACAATTGATAATATAGTACAATATTTTTTGCTGTGACATGACATACGATGAAATGGGAGATTGCTATTCTTTGAAATAGGGAACTTCCACGGAGAATGTCCGATTCAAGAGACCGGGCGACAAGTCACTGTACGTTTTGCGAACACACATAAATGTGTATGTTTGTTAAGTACAGCCCAGGTTTTACAAGCCGTACAGGCTTTGTAAGAATCCTGGGTTTTTAAATAGCTTAACAGGAAACACCCGGCATAGTGTACAGAAAAAAGCTTGTTGTACGTAATCAAAAGGGGACATTCCTCAACGCAAAAGGAATACCCGCTGCTCGGAGAGGTGTGTCCCCTAACATTATTAGGAGGTTATTGTATGGCAAACAAACAAAAAATCAGAATCAGATTGAAAGCATTTGACCACCAGATTCTCGACCAGTCGGCTGAAAAGATAGTCGATACTGCAAAGAGAACCGGGGCACAGGTTTCGGGGCCGGTTCCGCTGCCGACCGAAAAAGAGATAATTACTATTTTGAGAGCTCCTCACAAGTATAAGGATGCCCGTGAGCAGTTTGAAATGAGAACACACAAGAGACTTATCGACATACTTCTGCCTACTCCGAAAACAGTGGATGCTTTGATGAGGCTTGATTTGCCGGCGGGTGTGGATATAGAAATTAAGCTTTAATGCGATAGCATTTATGTTGCAAAAAATATTTGTATAAGGAATAATTAGATTTTTTGAAACAGGAACCCAAGGTAATACAATGAAAAAACCTGTGGTTCCACATCTTTTTTTCATTGTATATAGATAAAGGATTATGTTCACAAGAGATTGTGAACCAATGATACTGGGAGGTAGAATTAATGAATAAATTCATACTTGGAAAGAAAGTCGGGATGACACAGGTTTTCAATGAAAACGGACTGTCATTGCCGGTTACCGTGATTCAGGCAGGCCCCTGCCCGGTTGTTCAGAAGAAGAGCATGGAGAATGACGGTTATATGTCTTTGAAGGTAGGCTTCGGAGAAGTATCCGAGAAAAGATTGAATAAGCCGGACAAAGGCTTGTTTGCGAAGGTAAAAATACCAGTAAGGAAGTATTTGAGAGAATTCAGAACCAATGATGCCGATAAATATGAAGTCGGTCAGGAAATTAAGGTATCCGATATGTTTCAGGACGGCGACAGGATTGATGTAAGCGGTATCTCCAAAGGTAAAGGCTTCCAGGGTACCATCAAAAGATACGGTCAAAAAGGTGGTGCTGAAACCCACGGTTCCATGTACCACAGAAGAGTCGGCTCCATGGGATCAAATACCAGCCCTGCAAGGGTTTTTAAGGGAAAGAAACTGCCGGGACACATGGGCGTTGATAAAATAACAGTGCAGAACCTTGTTGTTGTCAAAGTTGATGCAGACAGGAATCTGCTGCTTGTAAAGGGTGCGGTTCCCGGGCCCAAGGGCGGTTTACTGGTAATCAGGGAAACCGTTAAATCGGGCAAGTAATACGGATGAAGGGAGGAAGCAATAATGCCAAAAGTTGATTTATACAATATGAAGGGTGAGACAGTAGGAAATATCGATTTAAATGATAATATATTCGGTGTGAAAGTCAACGCCAATGCTGTTCATCTCGCAGTTCAAAACCAGTTAGCCAATAAGAGGCAGGGTACACAGTCTACGAAGACTAAAAGTGAAGTCAGGGGCGGCGGAATCAAGCCGTGGAGACAAAAAGGCACAGGCAGGGCAAGACAGGGCAGCATTCGTTCCGCTCAATGGATTAAAGGTGGGATTGTATTGGGGCCGAAACCCAGAAGTTACAGCTACACTTTACCCAAGAAGCTGAAAAAGCTGGCTCTCAAGTCTGCTCTTTCTTCCAAGGTAAACGAGAATGAATTGATGGTTCTTGATACATTGATGTTCGACAGTATAAAGACAAAGCAAATGGTTAATGTTTTGAACAGTCTGAAGGTTGACTCAAGTGTTCTCATAGTTATTGACGGAAAGAATGATGCTGTGGAAAAATCAGCACGGAATATACCCGGTGTAAAGACTGCTTTTGTCAATACTATAAATGTATTTGACATATTAAAGCATGAAAAGTTCATTATAACCAGAGAAGCAGTTGCCAAAGTCGAGGAGGTGTATGCGTAATGAGAAGCCCCGAGGATATTATCAAAAGGCCGTTCATAACCGAAAAAAGCAACGCTGAGGTAGCAATCGGCAAATACACCTTTATCGTTGACGTCAACGCAACAAAAACTGAAATCAGACAAGCTGTGGAAAGGCTTTTCCAGGTGAAGGTTCTGAAGGTAAATACACTTTATTATGAAGGAAAGCAAAAAAGAATGGGCGTCCATGTCGGTCCCAGAGCTGATTGGAAAAAGGCTATAGTTAAGATAGACCTTGAGCCGAAATCCGAAGTTTATCTTATTAAAGGCGGCAAGGAAACAGCCGGTAACAAGAAATACAAAACCAATATTGAAGAATACGGCTTAACACAATAAAGTCAAGGAGTGAGAAGAAATGGCAGTAAAAAAGTATAGTCCTACTTCTCCCGCAAGAAGATTTATGACAGTTTCGACTTTTGAAGGAGTCTCTAAAAAAGAACCGGAGAAGTCACTTTTGGAAGCTCTCAATAAGTCGGGCGGAAGAAACTCATACGGTAGGATCACCGTACGTCACCATGGTGGCGGAGCAAAACAGAAATACAGAATCATTGATTTCAAAAGAGATAAAGACGGCATAATGGCTAAAGTTGCCGCTATAGAATATGATCCCAACAGGACTGCAAATATTGCACTTCTCCATTATGTAGACGGTGAAAAAAGATATATACTGGCGCCTGTGTCCCTGAAAGACGGAGACATGGTTGAATCGGGCGAAAAAGCCGATATCAAGCCGGGTAATGCGCTGCCGCTCATGAATATACCCGTTGGCACCATGATTCACAATGTGGAACTGAAGCCGGGCAAGGGCGGACAGCTGGTAAGGGCCGCAGGCAATGCAGCTCAGTTGATGGCTAAGGAAGGCGATTATGCTCAGGTAAGGCTTCCTTCCGGTGAAGTAAGAATGATCAGGATGATTTGTAAAGCTACCATAGGACAGGTCAGCAATCTGGAAAATGAGAACATATCCATCGGTAAGGCGGGAAGAAAAAGATGGATGGGCGTAAGGCCTACAGTCCGTGGTGTTGTAATGAACCCGGTAGACCATCCTCATGGCGGTGGTGAAGGCAAGTCACCTATAGGAAGGCCAAGCCCGGTTACTCCTTGGGGGAAACCCACACTTGGATACAAGACCAGAAAGAAGAAGAACAAATCAGACAAGTTTATCGTGAAGAGAAGGAATCAGAAATAATTCTCTTCCAGAAATTGATAGAAGCGAGTATGGCCGGGAGGCAAAGAAGTGAGAAAGCGGAGCGTATTTGTATACGTGAGTATTTCAAATGGCTGCCGACAACACCGGATGAAGCTTGTAGCAATTTTTGAAAGTGATGAAAGGAGGATTAATACCATGAGCAGATCGTTGAAAAAGGGACCATATGTAGATGCCAGGCTTTTGAAAAAAGTTGAGGACATGAACAAGGTAAACGATAAGAAAGTATTGAAAAGCTGGGCGAGGGCGTCGACAATTTACCCTCAGATGGTTGGACATACTATAGCAGTACATGACGGAAGGAAACATGTTCCGGTTTATATAACTGAAGATATGGTGGGCCATAAGCTCGGGGAGTTCGCACCCACAAGGACTTTCAGAGGACATGGTCATCACACCGAAAAGACTACGGCATTGAAGTGATTTTAGACAGGATGGAAGCTGAACAATTCAAATATTAATTAGTTATATAGAACAGGTAATAAGCTTAGTACCGAAAGGAGGAATACCAGGTGGAGAAGAAAGTAAGGTCAAAGGAAGAACTTCTTAGCGAAAAAGATAAATTAATGGAAGTATATA
>VEPD01000243.1 GCA_012027035.1 Ruminiclostridium sp.
CTACAGGAGAATTGACGCCGTAGTCTTCCGGACGGTTATCCTTGTATAGCAAATATCCTTCCGTGTTGGGATTATCCAGCAAGGATACAAGCTCCTTCAATTGTTCCCCGGAGATAGTCTCATTCGCTCTGAGAAACAAAACCCATTTTCCTTCAGCATGTTCCATGCAAAGGTTTTTGGCTTCACTGTAATTGTCTTTCCATTCCAACCGATAAACCCTTGCACCTGCCTGTTCAGCTATCTTTACTGTTTGATCGGCAGATCCGATATCCGCTATTACTATTTCATCCGCAACCTCCTTCAAATCCTGCAGGCAGCCGGAAAGATACTTTTCATCATTTTTCACAACCATGCACAGGCTTAAACGCTTTTTTTCAGGCATAATCAAAGCTCTCCCTTCAGTGCTTTTTGAAGCCGTCCATACATTTCCGCCGCCAGTCCGTAGTCTCCCAGCCGGTAATAGGAATCCCCCAGCTTTTCCGCAGTGTCTCTGTCATCCGGGTAAAGCTCCAGACAGGCTTTATAAATAGGAATAGCCTTTTCCAATTGGGGCTGTACATACAACAGCGAAGCATAATTATATAATATATCCTTATCTGCCGGGCTTAGCTCATATGCTTTTTGAAAATACATTTCAGCATTCCTCCAGTCCTTCATCTGATAAAGAAGCGCTCCGACCGCATTATAAAACTGAGGATTGCCCGGTTCCGCCATCAGTGACTCCAGCCCTCTTTCCAACTCATCGACTATATTCATAAAGCTTCACCCCCTTGTCTCATCATTTTACATATCCTTCAATTTAATATAACGCCTACGCCGGAATGAATCCGGCTCCGGCTCACGCAAGCTACGCTTGCGCGCCCCGCTTTCGCGTGGCATTTGAACAACGTCAGACGTTGTTCAATATATCCTCCAGCAATTCCACGGCGTCCTCCATAAGGACAGATACGCTCTGGCAAACAGTATCAAGATAGTGGAAAAAGCCATACTGAAGCTGGAAAATCCTTGTGATCTTTTCCGGGGTATCAATCAGCCCCACCTGGTCCATCATATAATAATAGACAAATATGGCCTGCTGCGAAAAACAGCCATACAGAAAATCCGCTAAAAAAAGCTGATATGTGTTTATATTTTTCTGATACGTTTCTTCCAGAATACTACGGTATTTTTCACTATCCTTTTCCTGAGACAAACGGATCATTTTTCTGCAAATAAGCTTTCCTGCTGCAGCTTCTCTGCCCAGACTGCGAAACAAATGCGAATATTTGTCCATGCTTTTAATAAATTCCCTCAGACCCTCTTTTCTTTCCGGAATGGAAATCTTCGATTTACTTTCGGCAATTATCTCATGAACACGGCGGGGTATGGGCCGTGTGCAATACTTTTCAATGGTCTCGGCCAGCTTGCCGCATTTCAGTCCATTTATCCTGGCCCCGCCTTCTGTGGCATTGATGGCTATTTTGTCCGGATATGCGGCAATTTTCCGTTCCAATCCATACCTGAAATCTGTCCATAATTGATTGGATGGAAGCATGTTTCCATCATTTCCTTCCACATAAATGACAGGTTTTGACTCAAATATTTCTCTTGCCCGCCTGCCCTTTTCTTCATAATAAACTGCATCCTTGCTATGAGTGGCGCCTTCGGAGCCATAGGCATAATCCTGCCCTACAAATATGATCGGATATGCTCCCATAAATACAGCCAGTTCAAAGGCAAGATGGGAAACGTTGGCTCCTGCATCAATAGCGCTACCGTCTCCGATACATTTGTTTATCCAATCATTAATTGCTTCTCCCTTACGGAATATAGGTATTTTTGCCCCGGGAAAGGAAGGGTACACCTGTTTGTCGACCAGAGCCAGGCAAAGCAGGGATATATCTTCAGGATAGTCGATATCTTTAAAATGATAGGTATAGGTATATTTTGTACGCTCAACGATTGTCAGTATATCGGGTTTAATATTATTTTTCATTAAAGGGATTATGGCTGACTCCCCGCATATAATCAATCCCTTGTCCTGAATCCTTTTCAACTGCAGGATATTTTTGTCCAGCGACGGCCCATTGGCTATGATAAAAGCCGGAATGCCTTCATATTTATTCCTTAAGCAGCTTATATACGGTTCTCTTACTATTTCTTTTGTGTTTGCCAGCAAATTGCAGAAACCGGTTAAATTATCAGGGTGACTGTTTCCCATATAAAAAACAAAAAAAACTAATTCTGAAAAAACATATTTGTGAATTTTAATGTATTGTATCTTGAAATTGCGCTGTGCCGCATGGGTAAAGGCAACTGCAGGGAAAGTACAGCCAACATAAACAATTGAAAAGAGCAGCTGTTGAAAGGCTTTGGCAAAATATTCTGTATCACCGATCAGAATAATTATTTTCTGAGTCTTTATAACCGCCTCCAGATCAAAATAATAAAGCATTGCCGCAAACAGATAAATATTCTCTTCAAAAAGTATAACCAATGTATGGGGCTTTTTTTGTGCAAATATTTCAAACAAAGGATAACCGAAACCTGAGCCGTAAAGAAAAATACTTCCTGTTCCCTGTTTCAAAATACCCCTGCTCCATTGCGCCGCTTCCTGGACAGGCCGTTCACCTGTTATCCGGAATGTTTTATCTTCCTGATGATACCGGCATATGGGATAGCCTTCCTCATTATACGTGACCTCAACCTTTTCCCATAGCTCCCTTTCATCTATTTGAAGCACGGATTCCCTGAGCCAGGGGGTCAGGAACTGCAGGTTTTTCTGAAACATTTCCTTTATTTTACTTTTTTCAGCTACAATCATTCCTCATCACATCCCTCAGCCCACTCTTCCGTCAGCGGGTAAAGCTTAAACTCCAATATATCCGTCATACCGGTAATATCTTGATTTTTCATATATTCATAGAGAATCCGGATAGACGGTACGATTTTTTCGATTTTTTCCTTCAGGCTTCCTGAATACCGGTAATGTTCCAGCAGGCTTTCAAAATCAGCCATGCTATTTAAAAAGCTGTCCAAACCGGAATGATCCTCGCCTTTTCTAAAATACTCAACTGAGGAGCGCAATGAATTCCGAAATCTGTCGCATGTTTTTTTAACCCTGTCCGCTTGCTCCATCGCTGTTTTCTCCCTCATGAAATAATTCCCTCCAGCTATATTGCCGGTAGAACTCCATATTTTTTAAAGTATGGAATACCGCTTGCTGCATCTTTTCATCAAATCTACCCATTACTTCTTTTCTTTCTTTCAGCTCTTCTTCAGTCATAAAAACCATCCGCAGGCTGACGGCCTCCCTTTTGATATCAGCCAGCAGCCTCTTGATATCTGTCATTGGTACTACAGCGCAAGCTTCCAATTCGTCCTTACAGAAATAACGCGTTGAAGCATTCGCGATATTTCTGTAAGGCGCATAAATGCCGATATTGTAATGTAACTTGCGCTGTAGTATTTGAGAAGCACATCGAAATACTTCCTCGACCTGTTCTTGCAAAACGCTGGAATAAGACTCCCAGCCTTCGTGAAAGTTTTCTTTTATTCTCACCCTCCATGTCCCCCTATTGTTACCATACGCTTAATCCTCCATCTACAACAATGCTTTGCCCCGTAACGTAACTGGACGCCTCGGAAGCCAAATAGACCAGGGCAGCCACCATTTCATCCGGCTGGCCCATCCTGCCCATGGGCACCCTTGCCGAATAATTTCTCAGGAAGGTATCATTCTGACCGCTTTGACTGCCGCCTGGAATCAGGGTATTTACCCGTATGTTCTTATCCGCCCAATAGGCTGCCAGATATTTGCTCAGTCCGATCACGGCCGCTTTTGAAGCCGAATAAACAGCCGGAGTGTTTATTTCATGTCCCAGATAAAACGATCCCTCATAAATGCGCTGATCCGGCGCCAGGATTCCATATACCGAAGACGTCTGGACAATGCTTCCGCCTTTACACTGCCGGGCCATTTGGGAACCTACGGCCTGGGCTACGAGAAACATACCGTCCAGATTGACGGACATAACCTTGCGCCATTCAGTCAGAGAATACTCTTCAAAAGGTGCAAAAAAAGCATTTAAATCCGCAGATTTGCTTGCAGCATTATTATGCAAAATGTTGATTTCGGAAAACTCGTTCAGCACTTTGGCAACCATATCTTTTACATTCCCGGGAGATGAAACATCACAAGCAATACCTGAACATTTTCTCCCATACCGCCCGGTCAGCTCCCGTGCAAAAGCTTCCGCTTCTTTTTCATCCAGGTCAACCACCGCTACATTGGCGCCAAATTCCGCCAGTCCGGCGCAAAAGCGTTTCCCCAATATTCCCAGGCCGCCTGTAACCACGGCGGTTTTGCCCTCCAAACTGAAAAGATTTTTATATGATATTTCCTTCAGCATCCTTATTCCTCATATTCATTAAAAATTCTACAAATTTGAAATCCAGTTCCGAATCAATATCGATAGAACGCTCCAAAGGCATGACATACAGCAGCGTATCACTGTTAAAAACAGTTTGTTCCCGTAGTAATGCCTCCCTTTGCCATGCATAGACGGAAGCGTTCAAATCATAGCACATCGGTGCATCCTGCCTCCGGTAAACCGGCTCCGGCAGCGGTTTGGAAAGCTGCGCAACCCCCCGGTTATCCAGTTCCGCCAGGTTAAAATAGGGGGAACGCCGGGCAGGAGTACCAGTAATCACATTTGATACCTGTTTTGTTTCCAGAAGCTTCACCACGTTATGAATATCAGTAACGCTGCGGAGCGGAGACGTCGCATCAAGGTCAACAATGACGCTAAAATACCTGCGGGCTATTTCTTCCGCCGCCGTTAAACAATGCCGGATGGCAGGAATCTTCGGCGCCTGGTCTGTTGCAAGCTGAGCAGGCCTCTTTATCAGATAGTCGGCCCCCCAGATGCCTGCTATATTTAAAATTTCATCACTGTCGCTGCTTACTGCAACAGCTTCAAACAGCCCGGAAGCTTTAGCTTGTATGATGCTGTACGACAAAAGAGGCTTACCGGCAAGTTGCCGTATATTTTTATTGGCGACTCCTTTTGAACCGGAGCGTGCGCATATTGTACACAGTCTTTTCATTTATCCACCCACATTCTTTGCCTTGCAGACTGCTCGGCGGAACGGATCATTTCCAATACGGCCAAACCCTTTTCCAATGTGCATAAGGGCTCCGCCTCCCCGTTTATTACCGCTTTATGCTGCATATGATAGGTATAATCCCGTTCAAGCCGATAGTGTATTATATCTTTGTTAATCTGCAGGGTTTGCTGCATCAGATCCGCTTTCAAAGTATTGTTTTCCGTAATAACCGTTATTTCTCTTCTGCCGATACGGTCGAGATAATTTACATGTAATTGGACCATAGGGCATTTTTTCATCGTGAGCATCATACTGTACATATCATCGCTATCGATTTCCAGGGGGCCATACCTGCCGCCGATTGCCGCCATGCTGTCCCAGTCCCCGAAAAGCAGATGAAGATAATCCAATTCATGACTGAGGTCCAATAAAACGCCCCCGCCTTCGTCCCTTCCGGCGGAGTAAACCGTCCGGTAATCCCGTTCAGGCCTCCAGTCGGGCAGGTATTGCCCCACATAAACCTGGACGTATAATGTACTTTCCCTGCCGACAATCTCCGATATTTTCCCAATTATCGGATGGAACCTCAGATTATATGCTACATACGCTTTTTTAAAGCAATTTTCAGGTATATCCATGGCAGCGTGAAAGAGCGGTTTTTCCACAAGCACAATCCCCTTAAATGCACAACCGGCCAGTTGGGTCAGCGAATTATAATGTTCGCCCGTTTTATTGGCGATGACAACATAGTCCGGCTTTTCCTGTTCAAGGGCGGCGGGAAGGCTGCGATATGCCAATGGGAATTGAATATCCCTCCGGCTTACGACAGCTACACTGCAGCCAAGCTGCCTCAAAATCCGCGCATGTCTCTGCCCGATAGAACCATAACCCACAATTACACATTTCATTTGAATACCTCATAAAAATCCAATGCAGCCCGGTTAAAATCTTCAACCTTCCCAATATCAATCCAATATTCCCGTATTGGAAAAACAAATACCGGTTCGCCATTACAAAGTATGGTTTCCAGTAGGTTATTCATATCAAAATATGAGTTTTTAGGGATTTGATCTATTACATCCCTATCGAGCACATAAATTCCTGCATTGATAAAGTTTGTGTATACGGGCTTTTCCTCAAAACCCACAAGCCTGTCTTTATCAGCCTTAATTACGCCATATGGGACTTGAAAATCATATGTGCTTACGGCAACCGTGACTTTGGCATGATGCTCCAAATGAAAGCCGATGAGCTGGTCGAAATTCAATTTGGTCAGAATATCCCCGTTCATAACGATGACGGGTTTTTCTGTTTTTACCGGAAGCAGGCTTAATGAACCGGCCGTCCCCATCATCACATCTTCATGGATATATTGGATTTCCGCTCCCCATTGAGAGCCATCTCCAAAATATGCTTCGATTTGATCTGCCTTATAATGAATCGAAAAGCAAAAATGGCAAAAGCCCTGTTCTATAAAATTATTCATTATCGTTTCCAGAACAGGCTTATCGCCTATTGGTAGCATCGGTTTGGAGCAATTATTTGTCAACGGCCCAAGTCTCTTTCCCAATCCTCCTGCCATTAAAACAACCCAATATTCATTCCGGGGGGAGTTAACCAGATCGTCCAGTCTTTCTATTCCGATAACATAGCCTGAATCATCCACTACGGGAAGATGGCGAAGCTTATTTATTTTTAAAATATTTAATATACTCTTCTTGTCTTTAATTTCCGGAATGGTAACAGGTTTTGTATTCATTATCTGCTCTACAGGAGAATCCATAGGTATGCCCTTCAGTATTCCGCGCCGGACATCGCCATCCGTAACGGTGCCTAATAGCTCATGATCCTCATTAACTACAAGGGCAATTTGCGATGCATACCTGTCAATAATCCTGAGCATTTCCTGAATCTTCGTATGGGGCGATATAAGTACCTTATTCCATTCATCCATGCAGCGCCCTTCCGGCGCAAGTTCCTGCCTTTAACCGAACAAGCGCCTTATTTAGCCGGAATTCCCCTTACTATTATATTATCCGGAACATTTTTGGTGACAACGGCGCCTGCACCTATTGTTGAATTTCTACCTATAATCATTTTTTCAAAAATCGATTTCCCTTGAAGGATGCATGCATTTGCTCCGATATAAGAGCCCATAGACAGCTTTACATTGCCCGAAATGTTGGCTCCCGGGCAGATTGTGACAAAATCCTCAATGACACAATCATGAGTAACTGTACAGTTAAGATAATAAACTCCAAAAATACCCATCTGGATATTATTGGTCAATCTTGCTCCGGCGCAAATAATATTTCCGGTTCTTCTTTCCACCTCTTTTATTTGCCCATAACCAAAGGTTGCTGTGGGATGTATTAGGTTAACATAATTCAAATCCGGATATCTGTCTCTTATTTCCTTACGGATCCCTGTACTGCCTATACCAATAACAAATTTGTAGCCGACTTGAGCAAGTGAGCAGACTTCCTTCTCGGCAACTACTGGAAAGTCTCCAATACTTTCATTCTCCGCCTTGTCGATAAATACAATTTCCTCATATCCTGAAATAAAAGCTATATCGCATACTTCCCGCGAAAATCCGGAGGCGCCGAAAATAGCAATTTTCATATGAGGATATCATTCTCCAGATAAGTTTTGGATGCCGTTTTGCCTAACAGATCAAAATACTGCATAGGAGATATCCCTTCTTCCGGCCTCTTCACCGTAAGATTTTCTTCCGTAAAGATCTCGTCTTTCCGAATGGTACATCCTGCAACTATACTTTTACGGGCAATCCTCCGGTTTTTCAATTCGGAGGGTACCGGCTTCTTGTATGGATTACCAAGCGCCTTCTCTATCTGGCGTATGCCCTTTATCATCCATGATAATTCATCCGGTTCCAGGGATGCCTTATGATCAGGTCCGTCCAGATTCCGGTCCAAAGTTATATGCTTCTCTATAATACATGCACCCAATGCCGCCGCTGCCAGAGGTATGGCTATCCCCGGCGTATGGTCCGAATATCCCACCTGCAAGCCGAAGCATTGCTGTAAAGTGCCTATTATCCGCAGATTCACATCCTCAAACGGCACCGGATACTCGGTAGTGCAGTGCAGCAGGCTGACATTCCGATACAGATTTGTTTTTCCCGTTTCGGAATAGTATGCTTCTCTAAAAGCTGCACGGGAAGGAGCAATGTTATTTTCCTTTCCCACTGCATAGCCGAAAGCCAGGACACCTAGCGCTTCCTCAATATCACCCAGGGTGGACATCCCTGTGGACAATATGATTTTTTTGCCCAAGCGGGCCGCTTTTAAAAGCAATGGAGCATTTGTAATTTCACCGGAGGCAATTTTAATTATCGGCAGTTGTAACGTTTTAACCAGAAAATCAAGGCTGTCTACGTCAAAAGGCGTAGACATGAATCGGATGTGCCTTGTTGCAGAGTGTTCTTTCAAAATAAGATGCATTTGCTGGTTCAATTCTAGTTTTTTTACCATTTCATATTGGGTTTCTTCCATATCCGTCTTGTTAATTTGATAAGCAGCTTTAGGCGCGTGAGGAAGCATGATCTGATACGCTTTAAAGGTTTGAAACTTTACTGCATCCGCCCCTGCTTCAGCCGCAGCATCTATTAGACTCTTTGCCATTTCAAGAGAACCGTTATGGTTTACTCCTATCTCAGCAATGATGAAAACTTTGCTTCTGTTATTCATATTTTATCTCCATTCAGACTTCACCTATATTATAGAAATGTTTTTTTAGCAAAGCTTTATAGTCGGTTATGGATTTAATAATGTGAAGCATTTTTTTCGAACTGTTTCCGTCCCCGTACGGATTTACCGCCGTTGAGCAATCTTTGATGAAAGCCTCCCTTATTGCTTTTTCAATTTCTGCTTTTCGGGGTTCGCAACAGATTACCGATGATGCCAGTAGTCTACCTTTTTGCCGATCTCCGATATTGACCGTAGGTTTTTTAAAAGAAGGAGCTTCATATATACCGCTGGATGAGTTGCCCAACACTGCATCGACCTGGGCAATGAGGCTGAAATAATATAACTGCCCCAGGGAAGTAAATTCAACGGCATTAGGATGCTGTGAGACAAAATCACTTTGCAGGTGCATGATTTCCCGTCCTTCAGGGTCCGCATTAGGTTTCGTGAAAATCAGGCCGATTCCAGGGCCAATATCGTGCAGGGCTTCCAGCAGTTCTTTAAATTGCAAGTCGGAGGCCCGGATATCCAGTGTAACGGGATGAAACGTTATTAGTAAATTCTTTTTCAAAAATGTAAACTTAAGAGACTTTTCCAGCTGAGTACGGTCCATTCGCGGTAAACGGACAATACGGTCTATCCCGGGACTTCCGACATTGAAAATATGATTGGGGTTTTCCCCCATCTGATGTACCCTCTGTAAAGATTGTCCGTTGGTGGTAAAATGAAGATGCGACATTTTTGTTATACTATGCCTTACAGCCTCATCAAAAGCCCCTTCCGTTGTATCGCCTCCGGCAATATGGGCAATAGGAATTTTAGCTATTAACGCTGCCTGAGCAGCCGCCAGGATTTCATACCTGTCGCCAGGTAAAATCAGGAGATCAGGCCGTAATTTCTGGAATACATCCGCAAAGCCAATTATCCCGAGGCCGACCGATTTGGAAACTCCGACCGGCGTATCACTGGATAGAAGCATTTCTACCTTGCTGTCAATGGTAAAGCCATCTTCTTCTATTTCCCTATAAGTCAGTCCAAATTCGGGAGACAGGTGCATTCCTGTCACGACCACCTGCAGCTGCAGATCATGCTCCATATCAATCTCTTTCATTAATGTGAACAGCAAACCATATTCGGCACGTGTCCCGGTAACCGCACAGATTCTACGTTTCACTGCTAACCCTCCCCCAGGCGGGCACTGCTTGGAATGTTGACAATCCGCCGTTCAAGGCTTTCAACTATAGACAGATCCATGTGCGGACAGCTTTGATACATCGGGAGTTTGTTCAGCAAAACCCATGGGGGCCGGGCTAATATCCCGTTATGATTGGCTGTCAAAAGGATTGGATCACGCATACCTTCATACTCTTCGTCAAGAAGTAGCACATTCAGCCAATAATTGCTTTGCGCATATCCCTGTTCCGTAAAAAGGGCAATTCCTTGAGCGCCGGAAAAGGCCTGCCGGTATTTCTCTGCCAGAGCCCGCTTGTTTCGGACAAATAGATCTATTTGCTCAAGCTGGGCGCAGCCCAATGCCGCGTTAATATTGGGCAAACGGTAATTGTAGCCCACCCGGTCATGGAAAAAAGCCCATGGATGAGGCAATTTAGCTGTTGTGCTTAAATGTTTCGCCAGTTTTGCCAGATTTGAATCATTTGTCAGTACGGCTCCTCCTCCCCCGGTCGTAACGATTTTATTACCATTGAAGCTAAGGGAAGAAAGTTTCCCGAAACTGCCGACATGCCTCTTTTTATAATACGAACCCAAAGCTTCCGCCGCATCCTCGATCAACTCCAGTTTGCATTTACGGCATACTTCCAAAAGTGGGTCAAGATCCACAGGATGGCCGAAGGTATGCATTGCGACAACAGCCTTGACAGGACGCATAGTCTGTCTATTAAAACAAAAGTCATTCTTAACGAGCGCAATATCTTTCAGGTAATCTTCAAGCTTACCCGGGTTGACTCCAAGGCTTGTGGTATCACTATCGATGAAATGAGGGACAGCTCCGCAGTAATGCACCGCATTGGCAGTAGCCACAAAGGTAAGTGCAGGAAGAAGCACCTCATCCCCCTGTTCAACTCCTGCAAGCTTAAGGCAAATATGCAGGGCGGCCGTCCCATTTACCACGGCCACGGCATGTTTTACTCCTGTATACCGTGCCAATTCCTCCTCAAAATTCACTACATATTTACCTATTGAAGATACAATGCCTGTATCCAGGCAATCCTTGACATATTCCCATTCCTTCCCGGCAAATAGAGGCTCATGTAATGGGAAGGGCCCATTTCCCCTGTTCAAGGCACTTTTTATTAATGAAACAATGTAATCGGGGTTTAAATTTATTTTTGTATTCATAAGTTATACTTGTCTGCTTTATACATTTTAAGATAATCGGCATTTTGAAACCAGACTACTGTTTCCTGCAAGCCCTTCCGGAATCCGTTTTTACCTCCGTAATCGGGCTTCCAGCCGAACAGCCTGACCGCTTTGGCAATATCCGCCCTCAGACGTTCTACTTCGCTTTTATCAGACCGCAGGCGTTTCGTATCCATTTCAATCTCAATTTCAACTTCCATTATATCCGCAATCATTTGAGCTGTTTCTCCTATTGAAATTTCAAAATCGCTTCCAATATTTACAACCTCGCCCAAAGCTGCCTCAGATTTTGCAACCTCAATAAATCCGCGAGCCGTATCCTTCACATAGTTAAAATCCCTGGTAGGAGTTAAAGCACCTAATTTTATTTTCCGTCCTCCCTGAGCAATTTGAGTGATAATAGTCGGGATGACTGCCCTGGCTGATTGTCTCGGACCATATGTATTAAAAGGACGGATAATTGAAACCGGTGTAGCGAAGGAATGGCGGAATGAAAGCGCCAGCTGGTCTGCTCCGATTTTTGAAGCGGCATATGGAGATTGACCCTGTAAGGGATGCTCCTCCGGTATGGGAACATATCTGGCTGTTCCATAAACCTCGCTGGTAGACGTATGTACCACCTTTTCCACTTCTAATTCCCGCGCAGCCTGCAATACATTCAATGTCCCCTTTATATTTGTATCAATATAGGCATCCGGAGAATGGTAGGAATATGGGATCGCAACTAAAGCTGCCAGATGAAAGACAGCCTTGCAGGCATCCATTGCCTTTTTCACTCTATAAGGATCCCTGATATCTCCCGGAAATACTTCAATGCTTCTTTTTATTTCTGCTGAAGAATGGTCGAGCCAGCCCCAGGAATTAAATGAATTGTAAAAGACAAAAGCACGGACATCATATCCCCTTACAACCAGTTCTTCAGTCAGATGAGAGCCGATAAAGCCATCTGCCCCGGTAACTATTATCTTTTTGCCTTTTAGATCCATTCAGCCTCCAAACAGGATTATTATCGATTATTATAATTTTATTCGTCCGTTTTTTAAAATAGAAGTCCGTAACATATTATCTAAATCATACATAAAATAAACAGATAACCGCCGTTCATGCGGTGATTTTGTTTTTGGGGTGTTTAGCTTGTATAGTAGTTGTTATTCAATAATAACCTGTTATTTAACCGACAAAAACGGAAATGTTATAAGCCCATATGCGCCGAATGCTATTATGTATACTCAAATTCCCCCGCATGGAAAGCATCCCCAAAAGCAAATCAAGCTTCCTTCGGGAGAATTGGCAGTTCTTGACAAGGTGACTGTCTTAATCAAAGGGTACATTGCTGTTTCCGTTGACGGAAGCAATTTGTCTTCTCCTATACCTTTCAGCAAAATCAAACACTTTTACATTTATGCTCCGCAGGGGACCAATTTATTTTTTAAGGTAAACGATTTCAACTGCTGCGCCGTTCCATGCTTTAATGAAGACAAAATGATTTTCGACGAGGTAAAAATATTCATCAATATAGATACGATCGTTAATTCCAAAGCCAATGTGGATCTTATTATTCCGGAAGTAATTTCCCCTTCACTCTCCATCAAAAACATAGTATGCGTAAATGTAAATAAAATTTTCGATTCCGTCCGTTTCCAAAGTGAAATTACCGTTCTCTATAAAAAAATACTGCTTAAAGCTGATATTTATCAATATAATGCTTTATCTGACGGGACACAAAGAATATATACGAACAAAGATGAGCTAACCGAATATGGTGATAAAGGTATTCTATCTCCCAATGATGTTTCCTATTTTGAACTTTTTATTAACGGCGTATTGCAGCCAAAAACGAACTATATAGTGAAAAAAGGGCTGCTTTTACTGGAAACTGAAGATCTTCCACAAACGGGCGCCCCTGTTAATATTTCATTTGTTACCTATAAAGGCATTGGAAATGAGATACTCAATGCAGTAAATTACCAGTACAATACGATTTCGGATGGCATCAGCAGAATTTATACAAATGACAATGAAATAAAAAAGTATGGCGATAAAGGCATAATTGATCCAAATGAGGCGTCATATTTTAATCTTTATATTAACGGCGTATTACAGCCAAAAACGAACTATATAGTGAAAAAAGGCTTTTTGGAATTGACAACGGTGGATATTCCTCTGAAGGATGCGCCGATAATTATTGAATTTATAATAATAAAGGATGCAAATAACCGGCTTTTAAGGGCGGAAACCTATCAATACAATGCTTATTCAGATAATAAGAGAATTTATACAAATAGCGACGGTATAAAAATGTATGGTGATACTGACATACCCAATCCAAAACAAACCTCCTTTCAAAATCTTTTTATCAACGGGGCTATTCAGCCGCATGTCAATTATTTGGTTAAGAAAAGTTTGCTCACTTTAAAAACACTGGACACGCCTCTAAAAGGAGGGCCAATTTTACTGCAATTTATTACTTCATTTTTATAAGAGATTTCCGTATGCCACCAAATCCTATTTAGATGCCTGGATTTGTGATATTATATATACAAGATTATATTGCGGAAGGATGATTTTATGATTTACCAGCTTATAAGAAAAAACCGGTCATACAGAAGATTTTATCAGGAAGTGGCAATCGACCGTATTGATTTGGAGGAATTGATTGACCTGGCAAGATTATCATCGTCGGGAGCCAATCTTCAATCCTTGAAATATATTATTTCATGTGAACCCGGGAAAAACAGCCTGATTTTTCCACAATTAAAATGGGCTGGCTACCTGGCCGACTGGAATGGACCGGAGGAAGGAGAAAAGCCTTCGGCCTATATAGTGATGCTTCTGGACAGGAATATAAGTTCAAATTGCTACTGGGATCACGGGATCGCATGTCAGAGTATTCTTTTGGGAGCCTGTGAAAAGGGTCTCGGCGGATGTATGATCGCATCATTTGACAAGGTTGCTTTACGGAATTCCCTAAAAATCCCCGAAAGCTATGAACCGTTACTTGTTATTGCACTGGGAAAGCCCAAAGAGACTGTTGTTCTGGAGGAATTAAACGATAGCGGGAGTATAAAATATTGGCGGGATTCAAAGGGCGTCCATCATGTGCCTAAAAGGAATTTGAAGGATTTAATCCTTAAATTATAAAATATGTGACTTTCTCAGTTTATTTGCTATCTTCCTAATTTATATTTCTATTGATCATCCTCTGCTATTTTGTGACTATTCAGGTCAAAAAGTCGCGCTATTTTTATTCGTTCTAAAATTTTTCGTATTTTACAATTGACAAAAATAGTCTATGGTATTAAAATTGAGTTGGATAATATGAATACTTGTTCATATGTTCAATATATAAATGGATATCCGTAATCAGTAAACGGAAAACTAATAATATATCATTAGAGAGGGTCAAAGTATGCGCAAAATGGAATACGAACTGAAAGGGCTTAATTGTGCGGATTGTGCAATAAAAATAGAAAGAGAAATAGCCGGGCTGGACGGTATTGATTCTGCGCAGCTTATTTTTGCCACACAAAAATTAAAACTTCAAATTGATGATACCGCGGCAATTGATGAACTGGGTATTGCCTTAAAAAAAATTGTCGGTGATCTGGAGCCTGCAGTTGAGGTCTTAACTGCTGACTCCCGTCGCTATGGAGAAAAGGCAATCGATATACTGAGGCGTTTCAAATATGATTTGCTTAAACTTGCCGCGGGTCTGGTATTGTTCACATGCGGAGTTCTTTTAAAGCCGGCGGCCGGATTTGAGCCTGCACTCCTCATGCTGGCCTATATCATCACAGGTTCGGACGTTTTGATACGTGCAGCCGGAAATATAATAAAAGGCCGCGTCTTTGACGAGAATTTTCTGATGAGCATTGCCACCATTGGCGCTATTGCCGTAGGACAATATCCGGAGGCCGCGGCTGTCATGCTGTTCTTTAAAACAGGTACGTTTCTGCAGGATCTGGCAGTTCATAATTCCCGCAAATCGATAAAGTCGTTGTTGGATCTGCGGCCTGAAAATGCAAATCTGAAAACGGAAAACGGGATTGTTCCCACAGACCCGGCTTTGATCAAACCGGGTGATATCGTAATAATAAAGCCCGGCGAACGCGTACCCCTTGACAGCATGATATTGGAGGGAAACTCCCTTATGGATACTTCAGCCCTTACGGGAGAACCCGTTCCCAGGGCGGTTAAGGCAGGAGATTCTGTTTTGGGCGGTTTTATCAACATGAACGGGTTGATAACCGCCCAGGCAACGAAGACGCTTGAGCAATCTGCGGTTTCACGGATTTTGGAGCTTGTTCAGAATGCAGCGGCAAAAAAAGCCCGGATGGAAAACTTCATCACCCGATTTGCTGTATATTATACTCCGGCAGTCGTCGTCTCGGCGTTACTGACAGCCTTGATACCGCCTTTGGCCACAGGCAGCATGGATTTTGACGTCTGGATATACAGAGCGCTGATATTCCTGGTTATATCCTGTCCCTGCGCTCTGGTTGTCTCTATTCCCCTGACTTTCTTTGCAGGTATCGGTAAAGC
>VEPD01000096.1 GCA_012027035.1 Ruminiclostridium sp.
AATTGTAGACATTTGCCGCAGCGGATTCCTGGAAGGTGAATTGGTTATTCCCGGGCTTGTATTGGAAGAATTAAGGCATATTGCAGATTCCACCGATCTCCTGAAAAGAAATCGCGGCAGGCGCGGACTTGACGTCTTGAATATGATCCAGAAAGATATTGAATACCCGGTCAGAATCGAAAATGTAGAAATAACTCCCGATGCAGAAGTGGACAATGAGCTTCTCAAGCTTGCGAAGCAGCTTGGCGGGAAGGTTCTCACCATAGACTTCAACCTGAATAAGGTGGCAAGCTTTCAGGGAGTGCCGGTGCTTAATATAAATGAGCTGGCCAATGCGGTAAAGCCTATAGCGCTTCCCGGCGAGGATATGATTGTGCAGGTAATAAAGGACGGCAAGGAAAACGGCCAGGGCATAGGCTATATGGAAGATGGGACTATGATTGTAATCGATGGAGGCAGAAGGCATATCGGTGAAAACCTCAATGTCACTGTCACCAGCATTCTGCAGACAGCCGCCGGCCGTATGATTTTTGCCAAGCCAAAGTACAATATTGAAAGAGTGATATGACTGTCTTAAATCCCTCGCTGTAGTATTAAAAATCGGGTTTTATTATTATGATTATTCAGTCATTCCCTAACAGATACTGTTTTCCTAAAATAATATCGTATTGTATGAGTCTGTAATCCTTTATATATTGATTGTTTATATCCACTTGTCCGCTGATGTCTCTCTGCAGGATCAGATGATCCTTTTCCAAAGCCTTCAGGATATTAAAATAGCTTGGATAGTCGACTCCGGAATCCTTAAGAATTTCGTATGCTATATGAGATGGTGAAAAAGGTGTGCTGAATGCTCTTGTTTCTTTATAATTCGACCAGGAAGCATAGGGGGTGCTGTAAGAGCGAATAGCTTTTTTACTTTTATCGGACTCCGGATTCAGCCTTTCATAAATATCCAGCATATCCTTGAGTGAGCCAAGCCTTGGCAGGTGATCCCCGAAAAAATAAACCAATGTAGGCGTCTTTGATTTTTCAAGAGCTTTAATCAGCTTGTCCAGCGCCTTCGCTCCATCGCTTACTCCCTGGGAATATGTGCTTAATATCCCAAGTTCGCTTGCATTCAGCTTTTCTGATTTTACTGTTACATCAAGTTTCGGGTATTTGTTTGCATAGGGGTCGTGATTTTGCATTGACAATGCAAAGATGAATTTTGGCTCTGAGCCTTCTGCAAGGATTTCGAGAACCTTATCCATGAGCTTGTCGTCAGAAACATAAGGGCCTTTCAGGTCGGTATTCACATTAAACTCATCGACAGTTATGAATTTATCAAATTGAAGGTACTTATAAACTTTATTCCGGTTATACATAGTGGCTAAAAAAGGATGAATGGCCGTAGTGCTGTAACCGTTTTCCTTCATTACCGAGACTATGCCCGGGGTGTCTCTTCTAAAATATACATTGTATGCCAATACTCCCGACCCCAGGAAATAATCGGTTAGGCCGGTAAGCGCCTCAAATTCGACATTGGCAGTGCCTCCGCCAATTGCGGGAGAAATTGTTTCCCCTTTTTTATATTTGTCATAGCCCTCCATTATGTTGCTGCTGAAGGTAACGCCTTTAAGTTTTGCAGGATTCCAGAAGCTCTCATCCATAATCAGGATTATATTGGGTTTAAGCGAAGATTTTTTCTCGGAAGGGAATTCTGCCAGAAGCCTCCGGCTTATTTCCTCCATGGTTTCTTTTGAGTAGCCTTCAGGTACGCTTAAAACATATTTATCGTAGTCTTTAATATATAATAAGCTCTGTACCAGAAGCCCATTCGACAGCATCTCGTCTTTGCCTATATACCAGGATTTTGTAATATTCAACTTTGCCAGTTCCTGCGGGGAATAGAAAAGCATTCCGGTCACCAGCAGCATTGTTATTGAGACAGGGATCATAGGCAGTATCAGTTTTGGCTTTATGAAGCTCCTGACAGGCTTTTTTATCGCAATAAATACCGTAAGCCCGCATAATAGTAAAATTAAGATTACAAGCAGTAAAGGAAGGTTTACATATTCCTTTGAAATGGTTATTGCTTCTCTTATCAAGTATGTATCCCACGGGTAAAAGGGCTCATTAAAATATTTTATTTTTATGAAATTCGCGATTGTTAATAATCCCATAAGGATGCCCGTAATAATTGTTGACAAGGTTTTTCCCATAAGGGACAATAAAAATAGAAATATTGAACCCAGGCAAAGCAAATTGAACATTGCCGGCGGATCTGTTATTATGCTCAGGGTTTCCTTGAAACTCCCTCTTATTGCATACTCGCCGATAAAAAGTAAGATGCCGGCTATACCGAAAAAACCTGTAAAATAAAGCGCATCTTTTGCAAGCTTTTTGATAAATCCTTCATAACCATCCTTATATGAAAAACTACTTGATGAAGCCTTGAAGAAATATGCAGCAAGTATGTATATGCTGATAAAAAACCAGATAAGGAATACTGCCCCAAAAGGAAGGTAAACGGCAGACAACGGATCAGGAGTATTATTTGGTAGTAATACGAGAGTTGCCTTAATAGTGTAGCGTAATGTTTTATAAAAGAAAAAAGCCAGAAATGCTGCAGAAAAAACAATATTGGCACAGACTGGCAATAATATCCGGTTTGTTTTTTTAATACTCATATTTCCCAGGTTATACCCTAATAAATATAAAGGATAAAACACAAAGGGAAACAAGGGGATTTTTAAACCGTAAAGCTGGGTCAAATACACTGTAATGAATACAAAAAGAACCGTCATACTTATAAGTCCTTTATGTTTTATTACAAACGGGGTTACAAATTGCCACAGGATAAATGAAAGCATGAAAATATTTACATAGTATATCCTGTCCTGATAAGTGAAAAGCAGCAATCCCAGATTTAAAACCAGGAAAATAAGCAGCGTCTTGTTATTAATGTGCGTATGATTCAAACCAAGCAAAAAAACAGGCACAGACAATAGGAAGATCATCACCAGGAATGTACTGATATTGGATTCAAAAAAAATATCCAATACGCCTGCTAAAATTAATGCGGTAATGGTTAATACATATTTGATATTATTTTTGATCCTGTTGAGCATGCTTGCCCATAAAGGCGTTTTCATCCCATTACTCCCGAGTACGATATCATTTGATCTTTTTCCTTGAGATTCATATAAGATTATAACCATTTAAATATTCAAATACAATGGTAAACCTGAAACATCAGTGAAAGACTATTAGAGTTCACCTTTTCGCATTAAAAACAGGAAATTAATGGGCTTTTTGTGTTATAATCTATTTCAGGCTGATGATTAGGGAGGTTGGACGGAATGGCTGCCATGAAAAAAACCGGCGATAAAAGGATATGTGCCTTGATTGCTGCTGCAGGAAAGGGCTCACGGATGAATATGGATATCAATAAACAATATATCGAAGTCGGAGGCAAGCCTATCCTGGCAAGGACTATCGAGATCTTTGAAGATTGCGGCCAGGTGGGCGAAATAATTCTTGTGGTCAATAGCAATGATATCGTTTATTGCAAGCAAAATATCGTTGATGTTTTTGGTTTCCGGAAAGTTACGGCAATCGTAGCAGGTGGGGATACCAGACAGGCCTCGGTCTATAACGGGCTTTTGCAATTGGATGGAAACTGCGGTATCGTCCTTATTCATGATGGAGCCAGACCTTTTGTCAGTGAGGAAAGTGTAGCGGAGAGCATTGCAATTGCAAGAGAATTCGGCGCTGCTTGTGTTGCTGTTCCTGTCAAGGATACCATAAAAAGTGCTGACGATAATGATATTGTCCAGGAAACCCTTGAAAGAAGCAGGCTCTGGTCAATTCAGACGCCGCAGACCTTCCGGTACGGTCTGATACTGGATGCTCATAAGAAAGCGCTGGAGGCTGGATTTTCCGGCACTGACGACGCAGTGCTGGTCGAGAGGCTGGGACATCCCCTCAGGCTGGTATATGGCAGCTATTACAATATAAAGATTACTACCGAAGAGGACCTAATACTGGCGGAGGCTATTGCAGAAAAAGAAATGTGAAATATGGCAAGTTAAAAGTGTTGGCGGTTATCATATCACAGTCACACAGCTGAATACCTGTATGCCGAGTCCCTGGCCGAATTGTGTCAGGCCTTCACCGGTAGTGGCTGTCATTCCTATGCAGGTTTCGGGGATAACCAGGAGCTCCGACAGACTTTTGCGAATTTCAAGAATCCTGGGAGTAATTTTGGGGGTAAGACATTCAATAGATATGGATACATGGACTATTTTGGAATCGCGGAGATGTTTCAATGCTTCCGCCAGATATGCCTTACTGTCGGTGATACCCCTGTTCAGGCACATGTCGTCGCTTATCTCTCCAAGTATATTTACGCAAGTGATTCCCGATATGGCATTGGTGATGGAATGGAGAATGACGTCGGCGTCGCTGTTTCCCTTTAATGGCGGATGATCTTTAAAGTGAACGCCTCCAAGAATCAGTTTTTTTTCTTTATCATCAAAATCAAATCTGTGGCTGTCCTGTCCGATGCCAACCTTCATAATTCGTATCCCCATTCTTCTTCTGTTACATCGATTATGTCACTTGCATAATACTATGTCAATAATTCTGTTTTGTGCATATATCTGGTCAGCCGGTGATTGCTCTTTTTCAAAATCGGTAATAGCACGGTGTCTTTACAACAGGTAGATTCACAGAAATGCAAGGCATTGATGAAAAGGACTATGTCGGCTAAGTCGGAGGGATTACTCCCTCCTTCTCGCCTAAGAACTGTACGTGTCCCTTTCAAGACATACAGCTCAAGCTCTCATTTATCCGTCTGTC
>VEPD01000356.1 GCA_012027035.1 Ruminiclostridium sp.
ATAGGGCTGGCGTCTTCAGGCCTGCACAGCAATGGATTTTCTCTTGTCAGAAAGCTTTTAAACCTATCGGAAGCCAAACTGAAGGAAAAGGTGGAAGCACTGGGTAAGACTCTGGGAGAAGAACTTCTCACTCCTACCAGGCTATATGTAAAAACAATACTTGACCTCAAAGAAAAATTTGATATCAAAGGTATCTCAAATATAACCGGCGGGGGATTCATTGAGAATATTCCCAGGATCATACCCGACGGATTAAGAGTAAAGGTTGACAAGGGCGCCTGGCCTGTTTTACCGATATTCAACCTTCTGCAGCATATAGGGGATATAAAGGAACGTGATATTTACAATACCTTCAACATGGGTATAGGTATGGTTTTGGCTGTAGATGCGGAAATAAGCAGCGATGTGGCTGGTTATCTTAACGGCGGGTCTGAAAAAGCTTATATCATCGGTGAAGTGGTAAAAGGCGAGGCGGGAGTCGATATATGCTGAAGCTTGGAGTAATGGTTTCGGGCGGCGGTACCAACCTGCAGGCCATAATTGATAAAATAAACAGCGGATATCTTGAAGGATGCACGGTAGCTGCCGTCGTTTCAAGCAGGCCCGGAGCGTATGCCCTGGAGAGGGCCTCAAAGCATGGTATCCCTTCCGTATGCATTTCTAAAAAGGATCATACCGAGCCGAAGGAATATGACATGGCCTTGATAGAATACTTTGGGAAATTTGATGTTGATCTGATAGTGTTGGCAGGATTTTTGTCCATGTTCGGGGAAGACTTCATAAACAGGTACAGCAACAGGATTATAAATATCCATCCGGCTCTTATCCCTTCTTTTTGCGGCAAAGGCTTTTACGGTATAGTTCCCCATCAAAAGGCTCTGGAATACGGAGTAAAAATAACCGGTGCGACAGTACATTTTGTTGAACTGGAATATGATTCCGGGCCGATCATACTGCAAAAGGCGGTGCCCGTGCTGGATGACGATACGGCGGAAACCCTGCAGAAAAGAGTGATGGAGCAAGCCGAGTGGGAGATACTTCCCGAAGCTATAAAGCTGTATGCGGAGGGCAGGCTTGTAATAGAAGGCAGGAAAGTGCGGATAATTGAAAAATAAAGGAGTGGAGTAAATGATAAAACGTGCATTGATCAGCGTTTCCGACAAAACAGGAATAGTGGAGCTGGCAATTGAGCTTGTAAAATACGGGGTAGAGATCATTTCAACCGGCGGCACTGCAAAGGCATTGGTAAATGAAGGCGTCAAGGTAATCAACGTCTCTGATATCACCGGTTTTTCCGAATGCCTGGACGGCAGGGTAAAAACCCTTCATCCGGCAATTCACGGAGGGCTGCTAGCCATAAGGAAAAATCCCGAACAAATGAAACAGATAAAGGAGCTTGGAATTGAGCCCATTGATATTGCAGTTATAAACCTTTATCCTTTCAAGCAGACAATTCTCAAAGGCCGCATTGAGCTGGAGGAAGCTATTGAAAACATTGATATCGGAGGTCCCGCCATGCTCAGGGCGGCGGCAAAGAATTACCAGGATGTGGCGGTTATAGTTGATCCGACCGATTATTCCGCGGTACTGGAGGAATTGAGGATTTCACGCGAAATCTCGTTGAAGACGAAATTCAAGCTGGCTTATAAGGTGTTTGAGCATACAAGCCATTATGATTCGCTGATAGCAAATTATCTTAGAGGTAAGCTGGGAGAGGAATTCTTCCCCGAAACCCTTTCCCTGACCTTCGAAAAAGTACAGGAAATGCGCTACGGTGAAAATCCCCATCAAAAAGCTGTATTTTACAAGGAAGTGGGAGCAAATACCGGCTGTCTTACAAATTCAAAGCAGCTTCACGGCAAGGAGCTTTCGTATAACAATATAAACGATGCCAATGGAGCTATCGAACTCTTGAAGGAATTTGACGAGCCCACGGTAGTGGCGGTAAAACATGCCAATCCCTGCGGTGTAGCCAGCGCCGGCAATATTTATGATGCATATGTAAAAACATACGAGGCGGATCCCGTATCCATTTTCGGCGGAATTATTGCTGCAAACAGGGAAATTGACGGCAAAACAGCAGAAGAGATAAACAAGATCTTTGTAGAAATTGTTATTGCGCCTTCATTCACGGAAGAAGCTCTGCAAATTTTGACTCAAAAGAAAAATATCCGTATTTTGAAGCTTGATAACATATCGGCAAAGCTTCCGGCAGGGACCTATGATATGAAAAAGGGTGCCGGCGGCCTTCTTGTGCAGAGCTATAATAATGAGCTGGTTAATACCGGCGAGCTAAAG
>VEPD01000428.1 GCA_012027035.1 Ruminiclostridium sp.
TAATGGAGCTGCGTATTGGCCTCTCTAACGGCATTGAAAAGACACAGAAGGATGTTGCCGATATGCTGGGAATATCCCAATCATATATTTCCAGACTGGAAAAAAGAATTATTGGCAGGCTGAAAAAAGAAATAAACCGAATGGTCTAGGGTATCAAGTCTATTATAGTAAATTTTTAAAGTTGACAGTGTAACTGTGATTGTATAGCAGTCTGAATACTCCATTGTCAAGGCCTTTTATAAAAATTTTTTGATGCTTTCGGCAGTATAAAAATAACCTCCATGGCAATAATGATACTGACATAAATTGTTTGCGGGAGGTTATTTTCATGCTTATAAACAAAGTTGAAATATGTGGTGTCAATACTTCAAAACTTCCGGTTCTGACAAATGATCAAAAAAAAGCACTGTTTGAGAGAATGCATAAAGGAGATACCTCGGCGCGTGAGGAGTTCATAAATGGCAATCTGAGGCTTGTATTAAGCGTAATACAACGATTCAACAACAGGGGGGAGTATGTCGACGATCTGTTTCAGGTAGGCTGTATCGGGCTCATCAAAGCTATTGACAACTTTGATGTTTCCCAGAATGTTAAATTTTCAACTTATGCCGTACCGATGATAATCGGAGAGATCAGAAGATATCTCAGGGACAACAATTCCATAAGAGTGAGCCGGTCTTTGAGAGATATAGCATACAAAGCCTTACAAGCCAAGGAGAGGCTCACCAACAGGAATTCAAAAGAACCGACAATAGCGGAAATTGCAGAAGAACTGAAGCTTCCAAAGGAAGAAGTGGTTTTCGCACTGGACGCCATTCAGGACCCGATCTCACTTTTCGAATCGGTTTACCATGACGGCGGTGACGCCATATATGTCATGGATCAGGTGAGCGATGAGAAAAACAATGATGACAACTGGCTGGAAGGGATTTCATTAAAAGAAGCCATGAGAAAACTGAATGAAAGAGAAAAATTGATCTTAAATCTCAGGTTTTTTGAAGGAAGAACCCAGATGGAAGTGGCGGATGAAATAGGGATCTCCCAGGCTCAAGTCTCAAGGCTGGAAAAAACCGCACTGATGCATATGAAGAAATATATTTGAAGGACGCTTATTTCAAGCATCGGAAGGTGATAAAAGTGATTTGTAGGCTTTTGGAATAAAATTTATATATGCGGATAAACCTTGATTTAATTGGATTTGTTTTACCGGTATTTTGTACCGGTTTTTTTATTTTTGTACTATGATGGATACATATCAGGCGTTGTCTTTGATGATAGCTTTCGGTATGCTCGTTGTGGCCGTCCTGAAGTTCAGGACAAAAAAATAATCACCCTGCCGTCAACAGAGTGATTGTTGTAAAATAATTCGCACTGTGGCAACCGCACCATGCGGATCCGATTGCCTCTTTATCTATATTATAGCACAAAAAATGCGAATGTAAACCAGTGTGGATATATTTTTTATTAACACGACATATATTAAAATATGAAAATCAGTTTTTTTTTGCTCAAGTAAGGATTATGTCCGGTAGTTGGAGATATGTATGAACCGTTCATCTGATTTTAGACAAAAAGAAGTGATAAATCTGACCGACGGCAAGCGTCTGGGCTTTGTTTCAGACGTGGAAATCGATCTGGACACGGGGAAAATAGACGCTATCATATTGCCAGGAGTAGGAAAGCTTTTTGGACTGCTTGGCAAGGATAATGAATTTGCAATACCCTGGGAAAAAATTAAAAAAATCGGTGAGGACATTATACTTGTTGACCTGGATGAAAGGTATATTAGAAAATATTTTGATTGAAAAAAATCTACTGGAAGGATAATTAAAATGTTTCGCTGTAGTAATAATCTCATTTTTGCATTATAATAGATTAAGGCTAATATTACAGCGCAAACTTGAACTGTAATGTCGGGCACACCTTTTGCTATGGTTGAATACCGGTTTACTGCCGGATAGAAAGGATAGCTTATGAAATGTCCTTATTGTGGTTATGTTGAGGATAAGGTGATAGATTCGCGTCCGACAGATGAAGGCTCGGCTGTCAGAAGGCGCAGGGAATGCTCCAAGTGTGCAAAGCGTTTCACCACCTATGAAAAGGTGGAAAGCATTCCATTGATGGTTATTAAAAAGGATGAAACAAGACAAGCTTTCGATAGGGACAAGCTTCTGAACGGACTTTTGCGTGCAAGTGAAAAGCGGCCGGTTTCAATAAATATGCTGGAAAAAATGGTAAATGACATTGAAACCCAGATACAGAACACTCTTCGCAGAGAAATAACCACTCAGGAAATTGGTGAAATGGTCATGGCGAAGCTCAAGGATATTGACGAAGTGGCATATGTCAGATTCGCCTCTGTTTATAGACAGTTTAAAGATATAAACACCTTCATGGACGAGCTTCGCAAGCTGCTGAAGGATAAATGATTTATAATCAGTAAGCGGGCATGTGCTGCGTCACACAGTGGATGCCGCCGCCCCAGCGGTTGATATTTTCAGCGTCAATGCCGATAATATTCCGCCCGGTGAATATATTCCTGAAGGTATTCATGACCTGATCTTCGGTTGTTTTAAGCATGTTTGACCGTCCCGTTTTCCAATATGATTGAAAGAGTACGGCGCCATTGGTGACGGCATAATTCAGGTAGCTTCGCATAGGTAATTTCCCGCTGCTGTCGGCTTTGCCGTAAATGGTGGCCGGCATGGGGATCCTGACGATAGTGAAAGGCTTACCGGCCTGATCTGTTGAACTTTTAAGGATGTTATAATTTTCTTCAAGACGCAGGTAGGATTCCTGGGTGTATTGACTTGTGTATCTGTCCTGTGGAAGTACCTGCGCCAGCAAAATCGTATTTGGAGACGCAAAGCGTGCAAATTCATTGATATGTCCGCTTGTTATCCTGTCATCTTCCGCAAGGCCTTTTTTGAGCCAAATGATTTTTTTAACTCCAAGTACTCTTTTATACTCATTTTCTATCTGTAGTTTTGTCATACCGGGATTCCGTTTAAGTACGACGGATTCGGTAGTCATCATTACACCTCTGCCGTTTGATTCTATCGCACCCCCTTCTGAAACAAGTGAAGAGGTTATGACGGGCAGCTTGAGGTACTGGGCGGTTAAACTGTCTACCTGCTTTTCGGTATTGACATATACGGGATTGCCGTCGCGGCTATAATTGTTGAAGCCGAAATCAGCCACATGAAGCAGATATCTGCTGTTTTTTACGAAAAGGGGACCTACATCCCTGGCCCATATGGACATATGATTGATTACATAAAAATGAGCATTTTTTCCGGAATAGCCGTTTGTCTTGAGCAGATTCCTTACCTGTACAATTTCATCCACGCTGCGGGTCATTACATTTATCCGTATATACGGGTCCAGTGCTTTTATTATTCGGATCATCACCGGATTTACCGGGTAAGCACCTGTATTGTAGATTTCTGAAGGCCATTGAAGCCATATGGCCTGCTGTTTTTCAAATTCACCGGGGAAGATATTTGACCCCTGCACAGTCCCGGGAGTGTATTCAAGTTTGCTGTAACGGTTATTGGCAGGAGGCTTACGGGTTATTACGGTATAAACAGATACACTGATTATAATTGCAGTAAGAATAAATAATATATATAAATAACGTCTTCTCATCATGACATCTTATCCTTTCATACATCTATATTTCCCGTTTTCTCCTGTATTATTTGAAAAAGTGAATTGTTTTTCTGCATTTTTTCATTTTCCCATATACAAAAGTGGAAAAATATTGTAGTATAATGTTGGAAATAGTTGTATTAAATACATATATTACAAAAGAAAGGTTGCGATCTATGTTTTCCAAGCTCAAGAGCTGCGGATTGCTGGGAATAGACGGGTTTACGGTAGAAGTTGAAGCCGACATCAGCAACGGCATTCCTGTCTTTGATATCGTCGGTCTTGCAGATGCAGCCATAAGAGAATCCAAGGAAAGGGTCCGTTCGGCTATAAAAAATTCAGGAATGGATTTCCCTGTAAGAAGAATAACCATGAACCTTGCACCAGCTAACCTGAAAAAGGTCGGATCCTCCTTCGACCTTGCAATTGCGCTGAGTATACTTGCAGCAACAGGGCAGGTTCAAAGCACTGTGATGGAGCAATGCATGTTCATCGGGGAGCTGTCGCTGGATGGCGAAATCCGTCCTGTGCACGGTGTACTGCCAATAGCTGTCTGCGCAATGCAGTCGGGGATAGAAAAACTTGTACTTCCGGAAGAAAATGCACAGGAGGCGGCGGTAGTAAGAGGTTTGAGCATACTGCCAGTAAAAACGCTCAGTGATGCAGTAAGGCATTTTAACAGCGAAATAAAGCTGGAATGTCTGAAGGAAGGTGTTGAAACCGTTTTAGAAAACAGGATTCGGCATCTGGAAGATTTTGCAGATGTCAAAGGGCAGGAAAGTGTGAAAAGAGCTTTGGAAGTTGCTGCATCCGGCGCACACAACTGCTTTTTAGTAGGGGCTCCGGGCTGCGGTAAAACCATGCTGGCCAGAAGGATGCCGGCAATATTGCCGGAGATGACCTTTGATGAAGCCCTGGAAGTCACAAAGATACACAGCATTGCCGGGACATTGCCGGCAGGGACAGCGCTTATGACCAGCAGACCATTCAGAAGCCCCCACCATACCATATCGGACATAGGACTGGTGGGAGGCGGGTCAATTCCAAAGCCCGGAGAAATCAGTCTTGCTCATTACGGAGTACTGTTCCTGGACGAATTGCCGGAATTCAGTAAAAAATCCCTTGAAGTACTGAGACAGCCTCTTGAAGACGGAGTTATTACAATTTCGCGGATAAATGCATGCCTGACATATCCGGCCAAAACAACCCTCATATGTGCGGCTAATCCCTGTAAATGCGGAAGATTTCTTGATCCGTCCGGGCAATGTACATGTACGCCGAAGCAAATAAAACAGTATCTGTGTAAATTATCGGGGCCTCTTCTGGACAGAATGGATATACATATTGAAGTAGCTTCGGTGAAATACAAGGAACTGGATAATGCCCAACAAGGCGACACTTCCGAAGTTATAAGGAACAGGGTGGACAGGGCAAGAAAAATCCAGCTGGAAAGATACAAGGATATTAAAATATATTCTAATTCCCAGCTTCAGCCTGTCATGATTGCTAAATTCTGCAGGCTGGATGAAAAGGGGAAGGAAATTTTGAAAAATGCTTTTGAAAAGCTTGGGTTGAGCGCAAGGGCGCACAGCCGTATACTTAAGGTATCCAGAACCATTGCAGACATGGACGGCAGTGAAAATATCAAACCGGTGCATCTTGCTGAAGCTATCCAATACAGGAGCCTGGATCGTAAAATATGGAATATGTAAATACCAGAGACTAGAGACTATACATACATTCATTTAGGAGGTCAAAATGACGGATATAGAATACTGGATTTGGTTTAGTTCATTGGTTAAGATAAATACCCGCAAGCGGTTTGAATTAATAAAGCATTATAAGGATCCCGCATATATATGGCATTCATCCGAGGAGGAACTGAGAAAGCTGGCCATAATTGATAATACGGATATCGGACACATTATTGACAAACAGTCGAGGAGTGAGACTCAAAAATATTATAACGGACTTATCGCCGCAGATGTCAGCATTATTACAATCAATAGCAATCTATATCCCGGAGAATTAAAAAATATTTATGACCCGCCTTCTGTCTTGTATGTCAAGGGCAGCCTGGCGGGATATGAACCTGGGGTAGCGGTAGTCGGCTCGAGAAGAGCAACCCTGTATGGATTGGAAACAGCGGAAAAACTTTCTCTCGGCCTTTCCATAAATGGTGTGACGATAATTAGCGGCATGGCAAGGGGAATTGATTCAAAAGCACATAACGGAGCGCTTGCAGCAGACGGAAAAACCATAGCCGTACTTGGATGCGGGTTGGACATTGTTTATCCATCTGAAAACAGGGAGCTGATGAAAAGGATTTGTAAAAACGGAGCCGTTATTTCGGAATATCTGCCGGGAACACCGCCCACGGCATTCAATTTTCCAGTCAGAAACAGGATTATAAGCGGCATATCACTGGGCGTAGTTGTGGTTGAGGCCAATGACAAAAGCGGATCGCTTATTACCGCAAACTATGCGCTTGAACAAGGGAAGGAAGTCTTTGCCGTACCGGGAAATATAGACAGCGGCAACAGTACGGGAACAAATAAGCTGAATCGCGACGGAGCAAAAATCGTACTGGAATTGGGAGATATTCTGGATGAATTAAAAATATCTCCCAGTGTAAATAATAATTTTTGTAAAAATAGCATAAA
>VEPD01000512.1 GCA_012027035.1 Ruminiclostridium sp.
TACTACAGCGCAAGTTACATTACAATATCAGCATTTATGCGCCTTACAGAAATATCGCGAATGCTTCAACGCGTTATTTCTGTAAGGATGAATTGGAAACTTGCGCTGTAGTACTAATAAAATCTGCTGAATTCATGATAAATTTTACAGAATGCAAGTTAATTCTATCATTTATAATATTGTACTGCAATATTTTTTGAATATTAATGGTACATAAATTAATAGTAATATCGCACCTTGATTTATTCTGCAAATCATATGCTATTATGTGCCGGTAGATTTCATTTTCCTTCTTTGACTCTACTGCCAGAAAGGTTTACTTTTTAAAACCTTCCAAGAATTTTTTACAAAAAATATTGAGATTTGCTAAAATCATTGATTTTTTTACATTTTCTTGGTATATTTTCTATATATACAGTAATTGATACTCTTGTATATTTGTGAAAAAAACAATATAATAATACATATTGGTTATTTATGTAACTTTATAGATTAAATAGGTTAAACTTACAAATGATACGTGAGGTGCAAGAATGGGCGGGAATGTTGAGTACTATCCTTTGACACATCCTCAAAAAGGGATATGGTATACCGAGAAGCTTTACCCAGGAACAGGCATTGGAAATATTTCAGGGACAATTAAAATAAAAGGTGATATCGATTATTCTCTTCTTGAAAAAGCAGTGAATTTGATGTTAGAAAAGAACGATTCTTTACGTCTTCGTATTATCCAAAAAGATAATGACATAAATCAATATGTTTCCCCGTATATTTACTGCAAGTTGGATTACTTTGATTTTAGCGAACAAGGGCTGGATAAACTATATGAATGGGACACCTTCCAGACACAAACTCCTTTTCTGAATTTTGATTCCGATCTTTTCTACTTTGCCCTTATCAAAATGAATGACAATTTTGGCGGTATATATGTAAGACTCCACCATATTATTGGGGATGCATGGAGCATGGTTATGCTAAGTGAAATCATGAGATACTATAATAACTTGAGTAATGGAACGGTTATTAATGAAAGTAATAAGCCTTCATATATTGAGTACATTTTAGATGAAGAGCATTATATAAACTCCAATAGATTTCATAAAGACAAAGAATTCTGGAACGAAAAATATAAAACAATCCCGGATTTGACAACAATTAAAGTTAGTAAATCCAATGATTCTTATATTAGAGCAAAAAGAAAAACATTTATCGTTCCAGCCCGATTATCATTAAAAATCAGAGAGTACTGTCGTGATAACAAAACATCAGTTTTTGTGCTTTTTTATGCAGCCCTGTCAATGTACATAAACAGGATAACTTCGAAAGAGGATCTGGTATTTGGAACGCTTGTGTTAAATCGCTCCAACGTTAGAGAGAAAGAAACGATGGGCATGTTTATGAGTATTGCGCCTGTCAGAATAAAGGTAAATGGCAATTTGAAATTTATTTCTTTTGTTGATGAGATTTCAAAAGAGTGGATGTCGATCCTGCGTCACCAAAAATATCCTTTTGACCTCTTAATGTGCGATTTGAGGGAAGCAAACAAAGGAATGGAAAAATTATATGATATCATCCTGAATTATCAAAATGCCAAATTGTGTAAAACAGATGGGAACATTAGTTATGAAGGGAGATGGCATGTAAACGGTTGCCAGACAGAGTCATTGCGTATCCACCTAAATGACAGGGAAGATGACGGTAACATTATACTGGATTATGATTACCTTTGCGACCTCTTCCATGCCAAGGAAATCGAGTTTATACACGATCACATAATACGGCTATTATGGCATGCTCTCGATAATCCGTTAAAAGAAATATGCAGGATAGAAATGATATCTGAAAAGGAAAAGTACAAAGTATTATATGACTTTAATAATACGGCATTCAATTATCCCATGAACAAGACTATTCATCAGCTGTTTGAAGAACAGGTCGAAAGAACGCCGGAGAATATAGCAATCATTTTTGAAGACATACAGATGACCTATTCGGAATTAAATAAAAAATCCAACCAGCTTGCAGGGGCGCTAAGGGGAAAAGGTGTTAAACCGGATAGTATTGTAGGATTGATGGTTCACCGTTCTCCAGAGATGATTATCGGGTTATTGGGTATTTTGAAAGCGGGAGGTGCTTTTCTTCCATGTGACCATGAATATCCTGATGAACGGATAAGCTTTATGCTGGAAGATAGTAAGGCGGGTATTTTAATTACAAACAAATGTTTTGATAAAAGGATTAATTTTGTTGGTAATAAAGTATATATTGACCATAATGATGTATACGATATGGATGGGACAAATCTGTCCCTAGTCAACAAGCCATCTGATCTGGCCTATGTTATATATACTTCCGGTACTACAGGGAACCCGAAAGGTGTAATGATAGAACATAAAGCAATAAACAACTTTGTCCATGGAATATCCTGTTTCATGAACTATTCTCCGGGTATTCCGGCAATAACGATGACGACTATGTCTTTTGATGTATTTATTTGCGAAGTAATGCCCTCGATTGTAAAAGGGCTTAAACTTATTATAGCGGGTGAAGAACAGCAAAAAATACCTAAGCTCTTATCTCAATTGATAACACGGCATAGAATTGAAAAAATGGTAGCGACTCCTTCCAAGATTCAGCTTCTGGTAGATGATGAGGAATGTAAGTGGTGCTTGAGATATATGAAAGAGATTATAGTCGGGGGAGAAGTATTTACAGATAAATTGCGGACAAAACTGAAGGCTGTCACCGATGCAAAAGTTTTTAACGGTTATGGTCCGACCGAAGCGACTGTCGGGGTCACCTTCAAGGATATTACAGATGATAAGAAAATTACTATAGGTAAGCCTATCGCCAATACAAGGATTTATATTCTGGATAGTAATAGGATTCCGGTACCGATAGGCGTATCAGGCGAAGTATATATTGGTGGCGATTCGGTAAGCAGGGGTTATTTGAACAGAGTACAATTAACAAATGAAAGATTTATTCCCAATCCTTTTATTCATTCTGATATCATCTACAAAACAGGTGATCTGGCAAGATGGTATCCAAAAGGAGAAATCGAATTTCTGGGAAGAATTGACCAGCAGGTGAAAATCAGGGGATACAGAATAGAACTGGCTGAGATCGAAAATAAATTGAGCGAATGTAAATTTGTAAAAGAAGCTGTAGTAATAGACAGGGAGGATATTAATGGTAAAAAGTATCTCTGCGCTTATTTTGTCTCTGATACAAACTTAACAATATCGCAGATCAAAGCATTTTTATCAAGAGATCTTCCTTATTATATGGTCCCTTCGATATTTGTAAAAGTAGATAGCATACCTTTGACACAAAATGGCAAGGTTGACAGGAGACGACTCCCCGAAGTTAGCGGGTGTGAATTGAAGGATTCCGAATATGAAGCTCCCCGAAACGAGATTGAGGAAAAACTGGCAGAAATATGGAGTAAAGTATTGGGAATGGGTAACATAGGTATCAATGATAGTTTTTTTGATATCGGAGGAGATTCACTTTCTGTTATACAAGTTCAAACTGCCGTTTTCCAGTATAATTGGAATTTGACAACTCAAGATTTCTATAAATATCAAACGATTAAGAGTTTATCAGATAAAATCAGAGGTATTATAGAAGATTTTAAAGTTGATGAAGAGGAAGTCAGACAGGAAATTGCTTTTACTGGTGAATACGATGTAAAACGTCTTTTTGGTTTAGATGGAGTTAATAGCTTTAATGGATTTTTTTTGACTGGCGCAACAGGCTATTTGGGTATTCATCTATTGCATGAACTGATACATCAAACAGATGCAAATGTTTATTGCTTGGTAAGGGGAAAAACTAGGGATGAGGCAAGCAGCAGATTAAAGAAGCTGCTCAAATTCTATTTTTCCAGTGATTATGGGGAATTGTTTGATAAACGTATATTTATTCTAAATGGTGACATTATTTATGAAAAATTTGGGTTAACAAATGAAAGGTATGATTATCTTGCACAAAATGTTGATGCTGTTATCCATTCTGCCGGTTTAATAAAGCATTATGGTAAATATGATCCATCTGAAAAAGTAAATGTTGGCGGCACAGCTGAAGTTGTCAATTTTGCATTGAAAAACCGTAAAATGCTTTATTATATGTCAACCCTGTCGGTTTCGGGACATTACCTTGTAAGACAAAGCGAGAACGAAGTTACATTTACGGAAAATAATTTTTATATCGGCCAGCACTACAAAGATAATATTTATGTCCGAAGTAAATTTGAAGCGGAGGAATTAGTACATGAAGCAATAAAACATGGGTTGGAGGCTATTATATTCAGATTGGGAAATATTTCAGGAAGGTATTCCGATGGACATTTTCAGATAAACGCTGATGAGAATGCATTTTATAATATTATTAAATCTATCATACGATTAGGTTATATTTCTGATGTATTACTGGACCAATCGGTAGACTTTAGTCCTGTAGACTGTTGTGCAAAAGCAATAGTTAAAATCATCTTTGCAAAGGAATATTGTGGGCGCGTGTTCCACATATGCAATGAAAAAGGGACAAAAATGTCGGAGTTGATCAATATGATAGTAAAACTCGGAATCAAAGTAGAGGTTTTAAGTAAGGAATCGTTTAGAGACTACATAGAAGAAATATCTCAGGATATCTTGCAGCGGGAAAACCTAAGGGGAGTTATAAATGATTTTAATGGAGAAAAGCAGCTAGATTATAAAACATCTGTTATTATCAAGTCGGATAAAACAGTTGAATACTTGAAACAGTTAGGTTTCAAATGGCCTGAAATAGATAAGGGATATATTGGAAGCATAATAGATTATTTAAAAAGGATTGATTTTTTTACTAAACAGTAGAGGAGTAATAAATTTATGAAAAATTTTATGCAAAGATTTAGTAAAAAAGTTATTATATATTCTCCCAGTATGGGTATTATACTTATTTATAATATTATCAATATCTTTGTTGCAGTGATATTCTATATGCTTATTCCAGTGATCTTAAACTACCCACCTGAATCTATAAATAGCAAGTTTGAGCTTGAGGTGATACATTTTTCATATAATACCCAGTTTTTTTTGATTGCCATTATTACAAATACAATTGGAAGCATAATACTTAGATGGGTTTTGAAGGGATTGGACAATTGGAGAAAATATCTTGTTAACAGTAGCCCGGGCAATGATAGAAAATTAAGTGATATACGTGCAAAATGCATGAATCTGCCATATACTATATACATATTTCATATTATTTTTCCATTATTAGTAGTAATACTAATATTATTATTTTTCTTATCAAAGGAAGGGCATCTTTCTTTAGGGTTTGTTAAAGTCATTATATTGGTATTCTCTTTTGTTACATTGGTTGCTCTCATTTCTTTTATTCTTTCTAAAAGAATTTTTGTGAAAATATTATTGGAATCATATGAAGGACAAGATAAGAATGGGATCAGGATAAATTTAAAGACTAAGCTGTTCTTACAGGTATTACCCATGTTCATCGTTTCTTTGCTTTTTACTTCAATGATTGGATACTCCAGATTAATAAAAGATAAGGGTGAGCTTTTATTTACAAACTACAAATTGCAATTGGAAAGCGGGATTGAACTTATTAAAAGTACCAATGATATAAAACAAATTCTACAGGGAATTGATTTTAATACCTCTCAAGATTGTACATTTTCTATTTCTCCGGATGGTAAAATTGAGACATCGGATGGGTCGATATTAAGTGATTTTTTTGTAAAGTATTTATATGATCTATCAGAAAAATATGATGGAAGAGTCTACGATATATACGCTGTTGACGTGCAGGGTGTTGCATTGAATATTAAAATTGGGGATGAGAATTGGATTGTTGGTGTTAAATACGACGTTGCATCATCACAAACAGTCGCTATTTTCCTTGGAAGCTTTATTATACTGCTTTTATTAAATATTCTGGTACTTTATGTATTATCCAAATCGCTAGCAGATGATATTTCACAAGTTGCATCCAGTCTTGAAGGAATAGCTGAGGGAAGTAATATTGATTTTGAAAAAAAGCTTGCTGTTACCTCCAATGACGAAATAGGTGATTTGGTTATTGCATTCAACAAAATTCAGCAACGTGAAAAAGAGAATATCGAAGCATTAAAAGAGAACCAGGCCATACTCATCGAGCAGGAGCGTCTTGCTTCCCTGGGACAGTTGATAGGCGGCATCGCTCATAACATCAGAACGCCGATCATGTCCATTTCAGGGGCTATTGAAGCATTGAAGGATCTTGCCTATGAATACAGGGATTCTATTGACGATAAAAGTGTTACGGAGCAGGATCACCAGGAAATTGCCAAAGAGATGCTAACCTGGCTGGATAAGATGAGGCCGTATTGCGCATATATGTCTGACGTTATTTCTGCAGTTAAGGGCCAGGCAGTTCAGATGAACGCCTCGACCATGGTTAAATTCACTGTTGACGAGTTGATCAAGCGTGTTGAGCTGTTGATGAAGCACGAACTGACTAAAAATCATATTACATTGATTCTAGATTCGCAAATAGACATGAATACCGAGATAAAGGGTGAAGTAAGCAATTTGATACAGGTATTTGACAATATAATCATAAATGCCGTCCATGCATATGAAGGTAAAGAAGGAACAATTGAATTGAAAATTCTTCGCAGTGATGATAATATTAGATTTGTATTTAAAGATAGCGCAAAGGGTATTTCCAGTGAGATCTCCGACAGATTGTTCAAGGAAATGGTGACAACTAAAGGCAAAAACGGTACGGGCCTCGGATTGTATATGTCTTATGCAACTGTAAAGGGGCGATTCGGAGGAAATATGTATTTTGATTCCATTCAAGGCAGCGGTACGACTTTTTATATTCTAATTCCATGCATCAGTTATAATCAAAAGGAGGTCAGTTAAATGAGGAGAAGAAGTCAAGCTCTTTCAACAAATCATAAAATACTAGTAGTAGACGACGAAGCTGGAATAATCGATTCACTGGCTGTAATATTGAAACGCAGCGGCTATGACTTCACTGGCATCACCGACCCTATGGAAGCTATAGAAAGGGTCAGAAATGAGCATTTTGACCTCATGATACTGGACTACCTCATGTATCCCATTCATGGAGACAAAGTAGTTGAAAATATAAGAAAATTCAATACGGATTTATATATTCTGCTGTTAACCGGACACAAGGATTTGGCGCCGCCGCTCAATACCATAAAAGCTCTTGATATTCAGGGCTATTGTGAGAAAAGCGATAGTTTTGATCAATTACAGCTGCTTGTCGAATCTGGAATAAAATCAATAACACAGATGTGGACAATCAGAAAATTCAGAGACGGCTTAAACCGCATTTTGCAGGCAGTTCCGCGAATATATCAATTGCAGCCCATAGGATCCATTCTGGAAGATATACTGACTGAAATCATGCCGCTGGTAGACAGCGAGAATGCTTTTATACTGGTGGACGATACAAATGATATTATTGACAGCAACAAAAGTATTTTCAAAGGGATAGGCAAATACAAAACAGATATCGGCAACTTTATGGAAATGCTGAGCCCGAACATTATTGAGAATATCGGCTCTGCAAGGATATCAAAACAGGTGGTAAGATTGGAGCAAAGCGTGATACTTCCTCTTATCAACGAATTTCAGATGACCATAGGAGTGATTTATGTCGAGAGCAAAAGCCTGGAAGATGGGCTTAAGCTGCTTGAAATATATTCAAACCAGGCTGCATCTTCCATAAACAATGCGTTTTTGCACTCGCTTGTAAACATAAAGAATGAAGAATTGAACAAGACATATGACCAGTTGAAAGTAAGATATATGGACACAATTGAAGCCTTGCGGCTGGCTGTTGACGCAAAGGACATTTATACAAGGGGTCATTCCGACAGGGTGGCTTATTATGCAACAAAAGTGGGAGGCATATTGGGATTGACCGGGCAGGAGCTGGAAACACTGCGTATAAGCGGTATTTTTCATGACGTCGGGAATATCGGGACTGCCGACGATATTCTTTTAAAAACCGAAAGGCTGGATGAAATGGA
>VEPD01000354.1 GCA_012027035.1 Ruminiclostridium sp.
ATATGTTGCATCTCATGAAGGCTTTTGTGAACAGCCTGCCGTAGTTGAGGGCGCGTCAAGACTTTTAATAGACGTCTTCGGAGATAGGGGCAGACATGCCAGAGCTGCGGTGGGAGTGGCGGAATTGCCTTTTGGAGCACCTGTCGAAGTTGAGATCATAGCCGTTTTAAAGGCTAAATAAGGGATTTCAGAGCTAAAGCTGAGTCATCTGGGAATCAAAGAAATTGTCAGACACTTTATGGACATTCCGGCGAAAGTAAGGAAAGAAGGTGGTTCAATAAAACTCATTTTCCCAAAGAACCATCCATATACAAAAAATATCGGGGCCGGTAAGCTGTGCTGAGAAAGCCTGTTAAAAATAACGTTTGTTTAATATAAATTTGGTGTATACTATAGATACCTTTAACAACATTATTAATGTCACTCCCGGTAACTATATGAATTTAGATGCTATGGATGGATTTATAAGTTATGCAAGTGTATGTGGCAGGGTTTTACAAAGCATTACATAGCACAGAGGATTATTACCAATCCTCAACAAACCAATAGTCTTTTAAATTAGCCCTACGTAAGGGCTTTTTGTCGTATCTCACAAGGCAAAATGCTTACTTTCACACTATACTTTGTGATTAGATGTACGACGCTTATATGCACGCTCATTAGGATAGTTATCTTTGTTACCTACACCTAAATACCTTTAATACTAAAACACAACATATAAAGAATGTACATACGGATATTATTAATAAACGTATTATGGATTTTGTTCGAAAAACTATCAGTCTATAGGCCTGAAACAAATAATTACTTTTAAAGATTTTCAACATTTGCATTTATCCATAAGTTTCTTGTTTTCTACTCCTAGTAAGAGGATATTCCATAAGCCGTCTTAATTTCAGATATTATATTTACATTTACTATATAATTAGTAAATCCGGTGAACAAAATTGCCTTTCTATACGTTATATAAGTGAAGGGGGGTGAAAGAATGAGCGATGACCAAATAATTTCTTCGATTACAGACGGTAATATAGCTGCATTCGAGCAACTTTATAATTGCACATATAAGAATGTTTATGCATTTATTTTCTCTATGGTAAAGTGCCGGCATACTACAGAGGACTTGATGCATGACACTTATATGAGAATTTTTGAAAAAGCCTCAACCTATCAAATAGGAACTAGCTTACAGACATGGATTATGACTTTAGCGAAAAATATAACTTATGACTATTTTAGAAAAGTGAAACCTTTTGTTCCGTTTGAAGACAATGGAGGTGAAAATATAACATTCTATCTGCCAGGGTCATGTGAAAATGTGATAGAACATATTGAGCTTGAAAAAGCTTTAGAAAAGTTATCGGAGCTTGACTCACAGATTGCAGTTTTATATGCTGTTTGTGGCTATAAGCATAAAGAGATTGCTCAAATTCTTTCAATACCTGAAGGTACAATAAGACGGCGATATAGGGGAGCTATAAAACAATTAGCCAATGCGATGAGAGGTGCGGTAGATGGATGATATGAATAGGCTTTGTGATAGTATTAAGGATAAGATTCTGGATTCGGCTCCTGATATCTGGCAAAGACTTAAAAAGTCTGCTGCCAAACGAATTGTAGAACAATTGATAAAAGAGTTAAATGGTGTACCGTCGAACTGCGGTAAATTAATATGTGAGCAGGTAAATAAAATACCTGTAGCAAGAAAGGTGGCTTAAGAAGTGGATATTAAAGAGTTAGAATCGTTAGACGCCAGGTATGAGTGCGGTGAAACAGAATTGTTTGATATTCTGGAAAAGGAATACTCAAAGCTGGTCGAGGACAATCCGTCTGATGTAAAATATATTAGCAGATATGGATTGCTGTATCAGCGTTTGGGGAATATGTATCTACAAAAAGCAGAAAAAATATATGAAGATGCATTATTCAAATATAAGTGCAAAAATGATGCTGGCTATTTGCGAATTGATAATCAGCTATTGTCTTTACGAAATTCATTAGGAAAAAATAAATATTCAATTGAACTCTATAAAAAAAGAATACTCGAATATCCTGATGATACTGATGAGTACGTGTATCTAGCACTAGCATACTTAAATGCAGATCAGGTTCAGGAAGCAAGGAAGGTTATGGAAGTTGCTGGGAAAATCACATTCGATAGCAGGACCAATCCCTATAGTATTGCTAACTTTTATGAGGCTTACGGCATAGTATATGCAAGAATTGGGGAAAATGAAAAAGCACTCAACTACTGGGATAAAGCTGTTACAAATCAATTCTGCATGGGAGGATGGTTTCACAGAGCTTTCATGTTTAAGGAATTGGGTAGGTTGGAAGAAGCCGCTTCAGAATGGAAGAGGATTATTAACATGCTCGAAAAGTATCATGATCCTCATCATTTGGAGTTTCCAAAAGAGGAACTTGCAAAAATAGAGGCAGAGATTAACAAAAAAGCTTAGTTTCACAATTTATCTAGTAAAGTCTTAAGCTAACAGTAAGGGGGATGGGCGGATTTTTCATCCCTCCCTCCCTTTCTTACTATATTGATAAAATACAAACAAACTCAAAATTACGATAAGGTAGAGTTTTATTGTATCACCTAAAAACTAATTTCATCAAAAATCCGGACAATTAAATGGCCGACTATCCATGTTCATTTGAGATTACTTCCTTATCACATGCTCACTAAAGGGGGGTATATATTTACTCTGGCATTTGAGCAAATCACTTCAAGCTCTGCAAACAAACTTAAATTTAACTGTGTCACACAATCTTTCAATTGCCGGGACCTTTTTATCATACTGTACATCCATTAGGGTATAGCCTTCTGAAATCAAACCTTCCCAATAATGTCTCACATCGCCTTTGTTTTTGTTCTGTAATTTGATGAACTTGCTTAATCCTCTTAAATTGTCTACTTTATTTGCCGCTGTAGATATTAATTCACGATAGAGGGATTTTTCAAAGGGAACACTGAGTGTTTCGGCTTCAAGGTTCTTTTTTGTTTCCGCAAAATCTTTAACAGCAATAACAAATTTATTTTCCAGCTTCTTTGCTTTTCCAAACACAGTATCGTCTCCTCACAAATAGTTTATAACAAAACTATAACAGAAACAGTACTCCTAATAATGAACAAACTGTTAACAATATGTCTGAAACAGTAAAGTTTGTATGCTTAGCTAAAAATCTCGGTCATTTTTGTGTAAATTGACATTTAGGGCTTGTCCAGCAATAAATGTACCAAGCATTCCGGCTGATTTTCCGTTCAGCTTCGCAGATGTCAGCTTAGATACACAAAGTATCTGCGCTTCCATCCGCCTTGCTGAACAAAAAATCATCACGGAATCAGATGGCACATTTATTACCAGGCAAGCCCCTTACTGCGATAGAACGCGTTGAAGCGTTTGCGATTATTCCTACAGGGCGCATAAATACCGATAGTTAATGTAACCTTCGTTGCAGTGGTAAGCATCATGTACGGGGTTTGCCAAAGTTTACCATTAAATTGCTTTATTGCTTCATGTATGATATACTATGAGGGTAATATTGTTTTTCAACTGCCTGATTCCGGTATTGGCTTAAAAGATTCGGATTTATAAAGCGGGAAACTCAATTAATTATGAGTTTTGCGCTTTTATTATTATGAGGCATTCCATCAAAGCGGGATTTGTCTGAAATCGAGAGGGGCCCGATGCCCCAGGATTTTGAACAACGTCAACAGTCCCCCACCTCTTAGGTGGCGGGTTTCCAATGGAAAGCTGTCAGTGGTGAGTATAATCTTCCACTGACGTTGTTCAAACGCCACGCGAAAGCGGGGCGCGCAAGCGTAGCTTGCGTGAGCCGGAGCCGGATTCATTCCGGTGTAGGCGTTATA
>VEPD01000246.1 GCA_012027035.1 Ruminiclostridium sp.
ATAAAAAACAGGTATGAAAAGGTGTGGATCAATTAGATTTACAGAGGTTGAACGAATTAGTCACCGTATAGCAGCTAAAAATGTGTTTAGGGTGCTTTGTTAATAAAATTGGGCGGTGATATAATTAAATATAGACAGAGAAAGGACTTATAAACCGCATTTCGTGTGTGTTTAGCGGTTCTTTTTGAAAATTTCAAATAGCCTGGAATGCTCGGATAAACCTATTATTTTGAACCTACATCGAGTAAAAGGGAGTCTGCGTTTGGAAGCAGATATCAGGCCTCAAGGTAATACCGACATACGGCGTGAACGTATGCAACGGCGGGGGAAGATTGACGCTTCCGACAGGACACCCACCTGGCCGAAGGCTAGGTGTCAAAATATAGGGGAACGGCATTTTCGGGTTTTAAGATCAGGGGACACACCGGTAAAGCGAAGGCCAGAAACACAAGTCAGGGTCATACTTTAGTTTTTGGAATCCATGCTTGTGGTGGTGTCCCTTTTTGTAAGTCAAAGGGGAATTTCCTCTTCACTCTTTTCCATTCCGGACTTGAGTACCTTCAGTTCTGCAGCAATTTCCTCCAATCTTGCGCTCAGCGACCTTATCCGGATGGAGTCAGACTCGAGGGCGTCAAGCTTCACGGCCTGTTTCACAATATCTTTTTCCAGTTCCTTCTGACGGTTGCCGTATTTGTTCAGATCATCTCTAAGGCCGATACCGGAGTCTTTTAAATCCTCCATGCCCACTTTAAGCAGTTTTAGACTGTCCAGTATTAAAGTTCTCAATTCTTCTGCCGAAAGATTTTCACCGTTATCCGATGGCTGCTGGTAAAAAGCCAGCTTCAATCCCCCTGCAAAGCTTCCGGGTATTTCCACGATAGCTGTTTTATCTATTTCATAAGCATTATTGGACTTGTACGACATGCATAGTAATTTGTGGGTTGTCGGGAAACTGTATCTCAACGGCTTTTCCCAGACATTTCCCGATTGGGTGCCAAGGCAGTAGTAGATAATATCGTCCCTGACCCAGTAGATTATTACATTGTCATTTACCCAGAAAATCGAGGAGTCATCAAAGGAATGCCCGGAAACGTGTATGACCACCTCATTTGACCATATGTTTTTATCAGGCGTTTTTTGCTGATAGACCAATTCAAATTGTTTGCCGGCTTTCCGCTGATAACTCAGATGCATGATACCGCTGCTGTCGCTGATTACTCTTGGAAATTCGCAGTCGCCGTCATACTTGGATACAGGGGCGAATTCATTCCAGAGCTTTCTTTGCATATTGTACTTTTTATAGCCCAACTGAAGGTGTTTTCCGTCAGTAGTCTGGTAAAAGGCATAAATATTCTGGTTTTTGTCCATAAGGACCGAATATGGGCAGATGTTATCCGAGACGTAATCAATAACCCTGGGATTGCTGATCTTTTCCTCGCTTAAAACCTGATATGCAAATATTGGAGAGCTTTCCTGGCGCAGAACGTAGAAAAAGCAAATGCTGTTCTTGAAGGGTATCAGGCAAAGATGTTTGTTATATGCAGTAGGCGCTTTGCTGTTCAGGACCGGCACAGTCTTGATGGAATCCTTGTCCATGAAGGAATAATTGACATTTCCCAGATTGTCCTGAAACAGTATATGAAATCGGTCATCCGGGTCCATTTCTGCAAAGAAGGACTGGAAGGCGCTTTTGTGCAAAGAAACCGGGTTTGTCCATGTATTCCGCTTTGTCAGCGTATTATAGCATAACCCGTACCTGTAATCGTGATAGAAGTTCCAAATATCACCGTTTGATTGCCTGAATATAAACTGTTTATTGCCGCTGTTATACATAAAACCAACTCCAATTTTATCATTTTATTCATAAATATATGAAAAGAAATGACTGCCTATTACGTAAGGAATAACTGAATGATAAGTTTCTTTCATTTAGCAGTATTTTTCACCGGTATGTCTTTACACTCAATAATTTATCACAAAATATTCAATTATACATATTATGAAAATGAGAGGGAATTCAAATAAAATATAGCTTAAAATGAAGGGGGATTTAAATATGAGCTATAGTCATGGCAAGGTGCTTCCCGGCGAAATTTGTGAAAAAGATTTGTGCAAAATAAAGGAAGCAGTTTGTATACAGGTAGAAAAAATCTATGATTCCTGCAAGGAAAAAGATTGTATTGAAGATGCAAGAGTTTTGTTCAAATGTCCTGAAAAAGTACATTGGATAGTAAAGCACGCAATGAATGTAAAAGTTAGAAAAGCCGAAGTAGTGAAAGTGTTTTCCGATGTTGAAGCGGTACCATTCAAAAGGGGTTTTTACACCGTTGACGTCAAGTTCTTCATCAAGGTTACACTGGACTTTTTCGTTACAAAACCGGGCGGCGGTGTGAAAGTAATTACTATTCCGGGTTTGGTTACATTTGACAAGAAGGTGATACTCTTTGGTTCCGAGGGCAATGTTAAGATCTTCAAATCGCATTATGTAGAAGATGGAATCGACCAGCCAATACACAATTCTCTGCAGCAGGATAATCTGCCCATTTCCAAGGTGGAGGTTGCCGAGCCCATCGCTCTGAACGCAAGGATACTGGACATTCTCGACAAAATCCTGGATGAAGGATGCGACAAGCGTATACCAAGAAGCATAAGTGATGTACTTGAGGATGTAGACATTGATGAGAACGATTTATTTGAAGAAGCAAATGATGAAAGGCATATTCTGGACCGCAGAGTAGTAGTAGCAACAATTGGGCTGTTTTCCATAATCAAGCTGGCAAGATTTGTACAGCTTTTGATACCGGCATTTGACTTCTGTGTACCGAATAAGAGATGTATTGCTTCAACTGATGAGGATCCGTGTGAACTGTTCGAAACTATCGAATTCCCGATAGATGAATTCTTTCCGCCACAAAAATTTGAATTCCCCGGAGCCATGGACCAGGAAAGAGACATGCTGAAGGAAGAATAATAGTTACAATAACAGCGAAATTTGAGAACAATACATAAAGGGATGGCTGGGGGCCATCCCTTTATCATTTACTTACACTCCTACATAGCTCTTCCGGGGATTATCAAATCAACCAGACCATAAACCAAAGCTCCCAGGATAGCGCCAAAGAAGGTTATATAATATCCGGGCACTATGAACTTGATCACATAAAGAATAATAGCGGCAACTATGAATCCGGATATCCCTCTGCCAAACGGAGTAGCATCAACTCCAAGCATCTTTTGCGCCAGATAGTCCAGCGCAGCAAGTACTGCCGCTGCAAGAAGAAGCGACCAGAGGCTTCTTATTGCAAAACCGGGTGTCAATGCCTGTGCTATAACCAGAACGACTGCGCCAACAATCAATCTGATAATAAAATGAGATATGCTAAATTGCTGGGTTCTTACGTTTTCGTTCGACTCGGCCAAGTTATCACTTCCTTTCAAATAAACCGCAAATTTTTCAGGCAGATAATACTGCTTAATAGTATTATTAAAATATCATCATTCATTTATACAATATATGACTTCATATTATTTGCCATATTAATCGAATTTTAGCGTTAGTGCGTATTAAAATTGTAATTGTTTACTTTTCATTTATTATTTGATAAAATTGAGAGTAAATTTATATAAACAATGATCGGGTAGAGTAAACCGTAGAACCACTCAGAGAAGGACTGTCACCGGCTGAAAGCAGTTCTGCGCGGGATACGGCTGAAGTGCACCTGCTAGTTTTAAGGTCTGAAACTTAAAAAGGCATTTCCGGATATCGGAAAATGTCGGGATTAGGAACTTACGGAGACGCCCCGTTATGCGGAATTAGATGGATATCAGGATTTGCAGCTCTTATATCCGAATTAGAGTGGAACCGCGTTAACTTCGCCTCTAGCACTGGAGGAGGAGTTTTTTTGTTTTACTCCGCTTCTGGCATTTCGAAGAATCGGATTAACTGGGGTAATTTCCATGAGATAGAATCGTCGGGTTGGTCATATAAATAAAGGTAATAATACGACTGAGAGGTTTTTTACATGTTTAAAGGATTGCTATATGATGCAAGAGCTATAGCTCAAAGAGACCCTGCTGCGAAGAACGTACTTGAGGTGATTCTCCTTTATCCGGGCTTCCATGCACTGGTTTACCACCGCATGGCGCATTGGTTTTATAAAAAACGGCTGTTTTTCATTGCCCGTTTTATTTCACAGTTTTCCAGGTTTGCCACCGGTGTAGAAATACACCCCGGTGCAGTAATAGGAAGCGGGTTATTCCTGGATCACGGGATGGGGGTAGTTATCGGTGAAACGGCAGAGATTGGTGACAACTGCACCATTTTACACCAGGTAACTCTGGGAGGTACGGGAAAACACAAAGGGAAAAGGCACCCCACAATAGGTGACAATGTATTGATAGGAGCGGGCGCCAAGCTGTTGGGCCCTATCAAGGTGGGCGACAATGCCATGATAGGCGCCGGGTCTGTAGTGGTGGAGGGAGTGGAGCCCGAGACGACGGTTACCGGTCCCAAGGCGAGAGCTGTCAGAAGAGCCGGCAAGAGAATTATTGCTTCCATGGAACTGGATCAGATACATATTCCGGATCCCGTTTCACAGGAGCTTTGCAGACTGATGGTGAGGATCGAGCATCTGGAAGCGGCTGCGGAAATGAAGGCAGGAAGGGAAGCGGCTCAGGGCAATGACTGCAATATGAATAAGGAGAATGGATAAATACTACCTGGAGGATTGAGGATCATGAAACTATTCAATACCCTTACAAAGCAAAAGGAAGAGTTTGTTCCACTGGAGGAGGGACATGTGAAAATATACTCCTGCGGGCCTACGGTATATCAATATGCACATATTGGAAACCTCAGAACCTATGTCTTTATGGATATATTGAGAAGAGTAATGAAATACAACGGCTATACGCTTAATCATGTAATGAACATTACCGATGTAGGACATCTGGTTGCCGACGCCGATGAAGGCGAAGATAAAATGCTTAAAACGGCAAAAGAACAAAAGAAAACCCCATGGGAAATTGCAGAATATTTTACCGGAGTATTTTTTCAGGATGCTGCAGCCTTGAATATCGGTATGCCGGAAATTATACCAAAGGCGACAGGTCACATAAATGAGATGATAGAATTCATATCGTGTTTGATTGAAAAAGGCTATGGCTATGAAACAAGTGATGGCATATATTTTGATATCGGTCGTTTTAACGGTTATGGAAAGCTTTCGGGACTGGATCTTGAAGGTCAGATAGCAGGAGCAAGAGTAAACGTAAATGAAGAAAAGCGGCATCCGGCGGATTTTGCATTGTGGAAAAAAGCATCCAAAGAACATATAATGCAGTGGCCGAGTCCCTGGGGTATGGGATATCCCGGCTGGCATATAGAGTGTTCGGCAATGAGCAGAAAGTACCTTGGTGATGTTTTCGACATACACACCGGAGGGGTAGACCATATACCTGTCCACCATGAAAATGAAATAGCGCAAAGCGAAGCGCTTATTGGCAAACCGGCCGTAAACTATTGGATGCATGGGGAATTTCTAATGGTGGATAATGGAAAGATGTCAAAAAGCCTTGGGAATACCTATACCATAGCCGATTTAAAAAAGAACGGAATAGATCCCCTGGCATTCAGGTACCTATGTCTTAATGCGAATTATCGCAGCAAACTTAATTTTACATGGGAAGTCATAAAGTCTGCACAAGTATCACTGGACAGGCTCCTGGAAGGTGCGCTTGCACATAGGGACGGTACTGAAAAAATTGAACCGGAACTGCTTTCTACTTTCAAGCGGGAATTTGATGAAGCTGTGAATGATGATCTCAATATACCGAAAGCCTTGGGGGTTGTATGGAATATTGTAAGATATGGGAGGAAATCAAAAGATCTGTATGGTATACTCCTTAAAATGGACTCCATATTGGGATTGAATATTTCAAATATGAAGGAAAATCCCAGCAATGGGATTGACCCTGAGATAGAAGAGCTGATAAACCAAAGACAGCAAGCCAGAAAGGATAAAAACTGGAAGTTGGCCGATGAGATCAGGGATAAACTGAAGGGAATGGGAATAACACTGGAAGACACACCTCAGGGAGCCAAAATTGTGAAAAATTGAAGGTGTTTGATTAATGAATGAGGAATTTCTAAGAGATTTTTACCGGGGACAGGCTGTGAAGCAAGGGGATCTTAACTCATATTCCCCCCTTGTACTGGCATATCTGGGCGACGCCGTATATGAGCTTTATATCCGGTCTTTGATTGCAGGTGAAGGCAATGCGCCGGTTCACAAGCTCCACAAACGCTCTATAACATTTGTAAAGGCAAAAGCCCAGTCCGATACCATTCACAGGATGATGGACATTCTTAACGAGGAAGAACAGGATATAGTCCGAAGGGGCAGAAATGCAAAATCCGGCACCATTCCCAAGAATGCCGATTTGGCTGATTACAAATACGCCACAGCCTTTGAAACACTGCTGGGCTATCTGTACCTAAAACGGGATTTCACCAGGCTGATGCAGCTTTTGAAAATATCTGCCGGGCAGGAGGACGGCAGTATATAAACGGATATTTGAACAACGTCATCAATCCCCCACCTCTATAGGAGGCGGGTTTCCGATTGAAAAGGCTGTCAGTGGAGAGAAACATTATCCCACTGACGTTGTTCAAACACCACGCGAAAGCGGGGTGCGCAGGCGTGGCCTGCGTGAGCTTATGCCGGATTCATTCCGGCATAAGCGTTTAACTAAATTTGAAGGATAATTTGGTAAAATAGGAAGGGTATAAGCAAATGAAAGGAAGTTTTGACAAAAATCCAATGCAGGACAAAACAAGAAGCCGGGACGGCAGCGAAGGCCGGAAAATGCGTAATAACCGGGGCAGGCCTGAAAATGCTCCCAAGTATGGTAATATGAAAAAGCCGGACAGGCCCTTTAATCAGGGAAGGAAAATAAAGCCGGCAATTGTTGAAGAGGCCGGGACTGCCGGGCAAAGTGAAAGCCATGAAGATTTTGATAAGATAGAGGGAAGAAATTCTGTGCTGGAAGCCTTAAAATCAGGAAGAAGCATAAACAAGGTCTTCATTTCCAAGGGGGAAAAGGAAGGCTCCATTAATCAGATTATAGCCCTGGGCAAAGAAAAGGGAGTGGTCATTCAGGAAGTGGATAGGAGCAGGTTAGATATTATGTCAACATCCCATTCTCACCAGGGGGTAATAGCTTTTGTTGCGGCAAAAGATTATGTGGAAGTGGATGACATACTGGAAATCGCAGCATCCAGCGGTACTCCACCCTTTATCATTATTCTGGACGAGATTACGGATGCTTACAATCTGGGCTCGATTCTGCGAACTGCCAATGCGGCAGGAGCCCATGGCGTGATTATCCCGAAGAGAAGGGCCATCGGATTGACAGCTGTAGTCTCAAAGGCTTCAGCAGGGGCAATCGAATATGTACCAGTAGCAAGGGTGACCAATATCAGTCAGACCATTGACTATTTGAAAAAGAAAAATATATGGGTAGTAGGAACCGATTCTACGGGAGAGAAACCATATTATGAAAATAGCCTGGCCGGGCCGGTTGCTCTGGTTATAGGTAGTGAGGGCGAAGGTATAGGCAAGTTGGTCAGGGCAAGCTGCGATTTCATTGTTAATATTCCCATGATGGGTCAGATAAGCTCTCTTAACGCTGCAGTTGCAGGAGCGATAGTCATGTATGAAATATTGAAGCAAAGAGCCAAATAACAGTTTCATGGTCATCTTTTTCATTCCAGCCGGTATATTGCAATATAAATATAATATTTGTCGATGGGGCGGATTTATTGACATACCTGTATAATTATGCTAAACTTGTAAATGTGAAAAGAACGGTTTCCACTTGAGAAATTTGTCCAAAATCGAGTGGAGCTCCATACCTCCGTGATTTCACACCTACTAAAGACAAAGATCATCGAAGGAGTACTTGAATGGCCAGAAGAGCCAGGTCGCGAAGCAATAGCCAGATATGCCATATATTGCTTCGTGGAACTGAAAAACAGGATATTTTCGTGGATGATGAAGACAAGAAAGAGATTATGCAGATCCTGAAGGATAAAAAACAGGGTAGAGCTTTCTTTTTATACGCTTATTACGTAGTTAACAATCATATCCACCTCGTTATCCGTGAAGGAATCAATGATATTTCGCGGATATTCAAAAGAACCGCCACTTGCTATTCAAGCTATTTCAACAAAAAATATTCAAGGCCGGGACATGTTTTTCAAGACCGTTTCAAAAGTGAAACCGTTAACGGTGAGCGCTGCCTGCAGGCTGTTGCAGGATTTATCCGTCAGAATCCCGAAAAGGCTGGTATAGCTGATATAAGGGCTTGTCCAGCAATAACTGTACCAAGCATTCCAGCTGATTTTCCGTTCGGCTTCGTTGTTGTCGGCTTAGATACACAAAGTATCTGCGCCTCCATCCGCCTTGCCGAACAAAAAATCATCACGGAATCAGAT
>VEPD01000526.1 GCA_012027035.1 Ruminiclostridium sp.
ACCTTATCCTTATTGCACATACAGGTTTCATATCCAGGGAAGAAGCAGGAGCATTAAAAGACTCCGGCCTTGATGGCATCGGATTTGATGTAATGGGCGATATGACTTCAGTGCTGGATATTTACGGTCTTCATATATCCGAAAAAGAATATATGGACAGCCTCCATGCCATTTCGGATTCAGGACTGCTCATCTTTCCCCATGTTTGCGTGGGCATCCACTTCGGGAAATTGAGCGGGGAATACCGCGCCCTTGAAATGATCAGCTCGATAACGCCCACAACGGTAATCTTAACCGGATTGATGCCAGTTGCAGGGACGCCAATGCAGCATATTAAGCCGGGTCCATTAGATTTTGAAAAAATCATAAGAAAAGCAATCGGTATGTTCCCTGATTTCACGGTCATATTAGGATGCGCCCATTCAAGCGGAAAAGACAGGGCTGATATTGAAAAGATGGCACTTCTTTGCGGTGTGTCGGGCATTGCGGCGCCGACTTTTGGGACGATTGAGACTGCAAATGAAAATGGTTATGAGACAAATTATTATGGCACCTGCTGTGGTTTAATTCCGGATGAAAAAATGAAGATAGATAATCCCTTTTAACTGGTTAAGAGCTTACCTTTCTTTAGCTGGATCAAATGCTTTACGAAGGGCTTTGATGAAAAACAATAAATCGTATATATAAATAGGACAATGTTAATCCCTGTTGCTAAAGGTATTAAGAATTCACCATTCGGAAAATCAATACCTGTTTTTGATTCTACTAATACAAAGTGCAGGTTGAACAGATATGTTATTGTTGCTAATACATACACATAAGAAAGGCGCCTGTCAAGGGTCATTGCAACTGCAAGCGGGGCAAAAAGAGAAAAAAGATACCTTTCATGTATCCGGGTAAAGAACATAAAGAATCCAAAAAATAACATCGCTGAGGCGATATATATTGATTTATCGTCTTTTTTTTCAATGATGATGTGTGCTACATAAACAAACAGCAAGCCGAATAACAGATACCCCCACATTCGATATGTCAGGGACAGGAAAAGCGTATTATCAGGTTGGAACATACCTCCGAAAGACCATATATTGAAAGCGTTTAAAGAATTAAATGGATATTGGATATATGATGAAAGATATAGATTGAAAAGTTCAAAAATCGACGTATCCGCATAGAAAGGCAATGCTACGACCACAAATGCAGTACAGGATGCAGCCGATACTTTTGCAAGAGTGAAAGGTGGATGTTTTATTAACATTACCAAAGCAACAAGTGGCACAAGAACAAGACTCTGGGGTTTTGTTAATATGGCTAATGCCAGGGATACTCCTGATATCATCGGCTTATCCGATACAAAAAGCGCCAGGGCAAGCATCAAAAACAGGGTGTAAACTGAATCCACCTGCCCCCTTATTGCAGAGTTGTAGATAATAGCAGGATTGAATGCGTAAAGTGTCATGGAAAGGAAAGCCAATTTATAACTTCCATATTTCCTTACGATCAAGAATACCAATAGGGCAGTTGCAATATCAGCTATGATAGCAGGAGTTTTTAGTAAAATTGAAAAAACAGGGGAATGAATATCAAAGGATGAAGAGATGAATAATTTGTAAAATGCCCCTACTACCCATAGAATATAGATATATAATGGGGGATAATCGGACTTTACGCCATGATAGAAATTAGAAATTCCTGTAAAATGAACCCCACGGCTCCATGTCCTGAAAATTGAAATATCGAATTCATTTCCTTCGAACCGGGCAAGGTACATTCGTACTAAGAAAGCAACAAATAAAACAAGGGCTATCGATAGATATTGATTTCTCTTAATACTAATCCAGTCGTTGATCCTTGATTTTATATCTCTTCCAGTAATCCTGAAAGGATTATTACGAGTTATTGATACCATCCCAGCACTTAAATGTGAAACCATTATTTATGATTTTGCATGCACTAATTATTTATCTTTTACCACTGTGTTCGTCTTAAGAAATGGGAATTAAAGAAAACGCCATAAAGCAATTCGGGAAACAGGCAGAAGCTTACTCAAAAGGCAATATTTTTGTGGATGGTTTCCATCTCTCAAAGATATTGGAAAAAAGCGGCGTAAAAGAAAATGACAGGATTCTGGATATAGCCACAGGCCCCGGATTTCTTGCACTGGAATTTGCAAAAAGATCAAACAATGTTACAGGCTGCGACATTACACGCAACATGCTGCTTCATGCCAGGGAAAAGCAGAAATATCCAGGACCCAATAATGTTGATTTCCTGCTTTG
>VEPD01000070.1 GCA_012027035.1 Ruminiclostridium sp.
CTTGTGAGAACTTCGGACCTATGTACGGTAAATAATAATTGCCATAGTACAAAAGAAGGACCACTTTCTTTTATGGTTAATAGTACTTGTATTGGGAGTGGTTTTTCTTTTGTCGGAACATAAATATGGGTATATAATGGAATAAAAACAGCAGAAAGGGCAAGGAATCATGATACAACCAGTTGAAAATATGGAAACCGAAACAAGGGACAAGATGCGGGGAGGAAACGGTGAAATAGGGCTAAGGCACATTTTAAAGCAAAATCAACTGAAGGGAAAGTGCAGGCTTTTCAGTGAATTGGTCATAAAGCCCGGTTGCTCAATAGGACTGCACCGGCATGACGGTGAAGAAGAGATATTCTATATAGTCAAAGGAGAGGGGCTTGCGGACGACAACGGTTCAAAGCAGCTTTTGAAGGCCGGGGATGTAATGCTGACAGGCGACGGCGCATCTCACTCCATTGAGAATACGGGAAATGTCGATCTCGTTATTATAGCTGTGATTCTTTTATATTGACATGAAATTGACGCTTTAGTACTAAGCTTCCGATTAATCGGAGGCTTCTTTTTTGCATAATTTGGTATTATAAGAATTATAGCCTTCCCCGAAAATCTGTGATATAATTAGTTTACATAAAATATTTTAAAATGTTTTGCATTTCTCCTTCACTGCCAGACATTGCATAGCATAAAATGTAGTAAAGGTTTCAAAGGTATTTTAGTTTATAAAATTTAATATAATCATAATGTATCTGTTTTAATAACTATAATCACTCATCCAAAAAAAGGGGGCTTGTTTATGGCACTTCAAGACATATCCGGTATTATCCAGCGGGATAGGGATGAAAGGGTCAACGGGCATTTTGAAGGGGATTTCCTCCAATATGCCAATATGGTAAGGGAAAATCCGGAACTGGCAATACTGGCCCATCAAAGGCTGTACAACCTCATAACCGGACCGGGCGCCGAAGTGATCAAGACAGAGGAAAACCCAAGACTAAGAAGGATTTATGGCAATGATATCATAAAGAAATACAGGTTTTTTTCTGACGATTTTTACGGAATAGATAAGACTGTAATGAAGCTGGTAAGATATTTTCACTCAGCTGCTATGGCGGGGGAAGAAGCAAGGCAGGTGCTTTATCTGGTAGGTCCGGTCGGCTCCGGTAAGTCCTCTCTTATGGAGGCATTGAAAAAAGCCCTTGAAAAAAGCCCGCCTGTTTATGCTCTTAAAGGGTGTCCCATGAGGGAAGAGCCTCTTCACCTTGTTCCCAAGCACCTCAGGAAGGATTTTGAGAATTTGCTGGGAGTAAAAATCGAAGGTGATTTATGTCCGGTTTGCAGATACAGATTAAGGAATGAGTTTTGTGGGGAATACGAGAAATTTCCTGTAGAAGCAATAGACTTTTCCATAAGGTCAAGAAAAGGAATCGGAGTAGTGCCGCCGGTAGATCCCAACAATCAGGACACAAGCGTGCTTATCGGCAGCGTTGACATTTCAAAAATCGACCTCTATTCTGAAGACGACCCAAGAGTCCTCTCGCTTAACGGCGCTTTTAATGTAGGCAACAGAGGCATTGTTGAGTTTATTGAAGTTTTCAAAAACGAAACCGAATACCTGCACACGATGATTACGGCAACCCAGGAAAAATCCATTCCCGCCCCTGGAAAGAGCTCGATGATCTATTTTGAC
>VEPD01000315.1 GCA_012027035.1 Ruminiclostridium sp.
AACCCATGTGCAAGGTCAAACCCATTTCCTGTTATAATCAGCTTGCTCATATTCCCCCTCCAAAACCACACATGGTTATTAAAAATCAAAAATTCCGAATGTCATCTATGAAAGGCCCCAAAAGACAGGGTCAAAAATCGCAGTTTTTTGCCTCAATTTTTGTCCGTTTTTTGCCCTAAAACCACTACATATAGTGGTTGACTCGCCTCATTTGCCCTTCAAACCACAATACGTCATCATTATTACGCACTCCACGTGCATCGTCCAGGGAAACATGTCTACCGGCTGAACTTCCACCGTCTTGTAACTGTGCTTCTCAAGATAATTCAAGTCACGCGCCAGCGTCGCCGGATTGCATGATACATACACGATCCTGTCGGGCTGCATATCCGTCAATGTCCCGAGTAATGTCTCATCACAGCCTTTCCGGGGTGGGTCAACAACCACCACATCAGCCCTTATGCCTCTTTCATACATCCCCGGAATGATTTTCTCTGCCTCGCCGGCCACAAACTCTATGTTCCCGACTCCATTGATCTCTGCATTCCTGCGAGCGTCGCGCACTGCATCCTCAACCACTTCGACGCCGTACACCTTCCTGGCCTTCTGTGACATAAAAAGCGAAATGGTTCCAATACCGCAGTAAAGGTCAAAAACTGTTTCATTACCTGTAAGGTCGGCATATTCAAGAGCTTTTGTGTACAATACTTCAGTCTGAACCGGATTCACCTGAAAAAAAGACAAGGGAGATATATGGAATTTATATTTGCCGATATAATCTGTTATGGTATCATTTCCATAAACCTTAACGTTCTTATTTCCGAGTATCACATTAGTATCACCTGTGTTTATATTTAAGAAAATGCTTTTAACCTCCGGTGCACCGGCAATCAGCCTGGTGACCAGTTCATTATGGAAAGGTAATCCGCTGCCATTTATGACGATGACAACCATAACCTCGCCGGTCCTGAATCCCACCCGGGTCATGATATGCCTTAAAAGTCCTTTCCCGGTTTTCTCATCATAAACGGAAATATTCTTTTCTTCAATAAATCCCCTTATAATTTTGCGTATCCTGTCGCTTGATTTATCTTGAATACCGCATTCCGCACTATCAATAACATCATGGGTCCTCCTGGCATAAAAGCCTGTGATAACAGTTCCATCTTCCGAGGCTACGGGGAATTGGGCTTTATTCCGGTAATTCAGCGGTTCCTTCATTCCAATGGTATTATGTACAATCACATTTTCCAGCTTGCCGATACGTTTCAGATTGTCTTTGACGAGTCTGTCCTTGTAATCCAGCTGCCCCTGATAATCCAGATGCTGAAGGCTGCAGCCGCCGCAGTGTTTGAAGGCTTCACAGAAAGGCTCTATCCGGTTGCCGGAGGGTTTGATGATATTTACAAGCTTGCCGAAGCCAAAGTTCTTGTTAACCTTTACAATTTTTATCTCAACCCGCTCACCCTCAAGCGCACCATCGACGAAAACAGCAAAACCTTCTATTCGTCCTACGCCTTGCCCTTCATGCGTCATACCGGTAATATCAATTAAATGGTTTTTATTCTTTTCAAGCATTTAACATACTCCTTTGAAAGTGAAAAACACCTGCTACTTTTTCAGCATATATAGTGCACTATGTTTCTGATTGCACCATATGGCACTTCAATAAAAAAATTGCCCCATGACGGGGCAAATAAACAAATATAATATAGAATCAGTATGCCATACTAATATTATACCCAGAATTTACTAAATCCTATTCATCTTTATACCTTCAATCGCCCAAATGAGTCGTATTATTGATAATTCTATATTCTTTTACAAAATCCTTTTTTATTGTATCATTGCTTCAATCTGCACAGAAGTAAAGATAGAATCAAGGCCAGACCAAGGCAGGTTATAAATATTTGAATTTTTGAGAATAATAGACTATATATAAAGCAAAAAGAATTATTATAACCTGTAATAAAATAATTACTGCAACATATATTAAATAATTTTTTTGAAAAAAAGGTTTTTTGATTTTTTTGTAGAATTTAAGTAGTACCTGTTTTTGCTAACCATCATACAAAAGACAAAAAGCTTTAGACATAAAATATATAGAATATGGCGGTTTGCTGTGAACAAGGGAAAGACAAAGACACAGACTAAAAAACACTTATCAATAGTTTTCATACCTCATTCATCAAACCATGTAAAGGTATTCAGATTTTCTTCCTTCTACGGGAAGTTTTTTGCTGCATTTTTATTAACAGCCATTTTAGTGACAGGAACCGTATTGCTTCTAAGGCAAGTAACAAAGGAAAACAGTAAACTGAAACAAAGCTTGACTGAGCTATACAGTGCCAATGCGGAGCAGCGAAAAATCCTGGACGAAAAATCGGATGAAATTGCACAAATGAAGCAAAGCAATGAAGCCTATAAAAAAACTATTGATGAAAAAACTTCTGAAATAATTGCAAAATTCAATGAAATAACAGACAAATACATAGCGAATCAAAGCACTACCAAAACCAGCAGATCCGGCGAAAGAGCACCTACCGGCTTCTCTAATGAAATCGGTACTCTTAAGGAAATGATAGACGGTATGAACAGCTTAACCAGCAGAGCGAATCTGGTGACTCTGGATTTATCGGAAGCAAATGCAAAAATTGATAAATTTTTCGAAACTGTACCCACTTTGATTCCTGTGAACGGAGAATACAACAATGGTTTCGGATACAGGAGGGATCCTTTTACCAGAAGGAAAACCTTTCATGAAGGTATAGATTTTTCAGCCGATAAAGGGACAAGCATTAAAGCTTCCGCAGGAGGTAAAGTCACACTGGCAGGGCGTAACGGAGGGTATGGACTTACTGTGATCATAGATCATGGACGCGGTTTAAGTACTTTGTACGCTCATGCTTCAAAGCTTCTGGTCAAGGAAGGCCAAACTGTCAAAAAAGGTGATATAATAGCCAAGGTGGGCAGTACCGGCAGGAGTACAGGACCTCATCTACATTTCGAAGTATTGCTTTACAATACGCCGGTCAACCCTAACGCATATATTGACATTAGTTAAGCTATATTGAATGAACTGATTTTCTTAACGGATGGCTTTGCAAACAGTAGTGTTTCTATGGTGTTTGCGGAGCCAGGCATTTAGTAAATTTCATTCAATTAATATAGCTATATTTAAATCTTTCAAAGGAGGAAATATTATGTTCAATAAAAAGGATTCCGTATTTCGCGAAGGCGTTGATACACTTGTAGGAAGCAATACAATTTTTACCGGAAACATCGAATCGGATGGCACTGTAAGGATTGACGGAAAAGTCAGGGGCGACGTCAGAGTAGAAGGCGACATCTATGTTGGTGAGAAAGCTGTAGTAACAGGCAGCCTGGCTGCCGCCAACGTGAATCTTGCAGGAACGGTGGAAGGCAATATAACTTCAAAAGGCATATTGAAGATATTGTCAACGGCAAAGCTGTATGGAGATATTAAGGTTAATAGCTTTGTAGCGGATGAAGGCGCTCTGTTCCAGGGAAAATGCAGCATGCTGGAGCCCACGGAAGCTGAAAAGGCTAACGAAAAAGCAGTATTGAAAAAGAATTATAAAAAAAGCTCAGTGCTGGATGATGTGTTTGAAGAAAAAGAGAAGAACAACAGCATGAAGGCTGAATAAAGTTTAAGTTGCAGGTCTCTATTCATGGTAAATTCACCAGGATGGAGACCTGCTTTATATTTGACAATAAAATCAAAATAATAAAGATGACCGCTGCAACCAGCATCCTGTTAAATGTTTGCATCCTCTTGGTATTTCTTTTTCCAATATACCATATGCGCCTGTATAGCATACTATTTCTCATCACAGGAAAACCCCCGGAACATATAATATGCATCGGAAATTTTTTTTGTGAATGATTTCAGGGAGTACTTTTACAGAAATAATAAATCAGCGAGGGCTTATTTCGTTTGCATATGAATCTGTATAGCCATATAGCGTTTCAGGGTTGTTTCCATCTGTATGAAGACGTCCTCCAGAAATATTGCATATAAATTATTGTCTTCTATCAAATATTTACACTCCAGAGCTTTTTCCATGATACCGCTGATTTTTCTCTGCACATCTTTATCTTCCAGCACCTTGAAATTCCTGTCTTTGGCTATTACCAGCCTCAGAAGCGACGGGACCTTCAGCCCGGCTGTTTCAGGTTTCTCGTCCAGCCCAAGAAGCATATCGATATTCAAATCCAGCTCTTTTATAATCTTAAGTATGATTCCAAGCTTCGGATTCGCCTTCCGGCCGTTTTCAAGCTGTGACAGATACCCCGGAGAAATGCCTATGACTTTTGCAAAGTTTACCAGAGATACGTTTTTTTCTTCCCTTTTTGCCTTTATTACTTCTCCAAGCTTGATTTCCACAGAAATCCCCCCTTGCTGTCCATTTTATCGATTAAAAGTAAATTTATCAATAGAGTTTTTACGTTAGTTTTTCTATGCGTAAAATCGAATATTATATTTATATACGTTTGTACGTTTTTACGTTTTTACGCTAAAACAATTTATACGCTTAAATAAATTGAATTTTTTATGCTATAATATTATGTTATAATGTAAATTAGCTTGAATATGAACGCTTTGCAAACTTTGCATCGTCGTTTGTCAGGCGCTTGCAGTTAAAAATGGAACTTGTTCCGGGATATTTAAGTCAAAATAGTTTGACCTGTTATTAACGGCGCTGCGGGTGATGAAAAGGTAGTTCCTTATGGATAAAAGGAGGACCATATGAAGTCCAGTTCAAAGTCTGCTTCGACAGGAGCAGCCAAAAAAACAAAAAAAAGATCGCCGCTGGCGAAATTCACATTTACGTTGATAAAATTCGTTTTAATATCCCTGGTTGCTCTTTCATTCGCGACGGTGGGATTGGTGGGAGGCGCTGTGTACGGATGGCTGAAAACAGCACCCAGGGTCGATTTTGAAAAGCTCACCGGCGATATGAACCGGACCACTTTCATATATGATTCCAAGAACAATGTTATTTCCAAGCTTACAGGAAAGGATAACAAGGACAGCGAGCCCATATCCTACCAGCAGGCGCCCCAATTCTTAAAGGATGCAATAATATCAATAGAAGATGAACGCTTTGAAGAACACCCCGGCATAGATATACAAGGTATTTTAAATGCAGGCATCACCTACGTGAAAGGTTTTATCCTCCCCAATGCCGAACCTGCCCGCGGCGGTAGTACTATAACCCAGCAAGTAATAAAGAATATTACCGAGAATAAGGAGCGTACTATACAAAGAAAGGTTCAGGAATGGGCTGCGGCCATCGAGCTTGAGAAAAAGCTGGAAAAATGGCAAATACTTGAGTTGTATATGAATTACAGTTATTTCGGCAATGGCTGCCGGGGAGTTCAATCAGCATCAAAAAAATATTTCGGTAAGGATGTGTGGGACTTATCTTTGGCACAGAGCGCCCTTCTTGCCGGGATTACCAACGGCCCGGAAAAATATAACCCCTTTACTGAAAATGGCAGAAAGAAAGCCAAGGAGCGGCAGGAGACTATACTTGCAAAAATGCTGGAGCTGGGGAAAATAGACCAGCGGCAGCATGACCAGGCTGTCAGCGAGCCAATGGTATATGTTGAAAAGTCAGAATCCGCGAAGGTTACAAATGTCCAGACATATTTCGTCGACCAGGTTATAAGTGACGTCAAGGAAGCCTTAATGAAGGAAAAAAATGTTTCTTCCTCTATGGCGCTTTATATGATTTACAACGGCGGCCTCAATATATATACCACGCAGGATCCTGACTTACAGTCGGCCATGGATGAGGTGTTTCTTGACGATGAATATTTTCCTACTCCTGCTGAAAATAAAGACGCAATTAAGTACAATGAACACCCCCAGGCCGCCATGGTGATACTCGACCCGCAGAACGGCCAGATTAAAGCCATATACGGCGGCTATGGCAAGAAGGAAGCAAGCAATACCTTAAACAGGGCGTCGGCGATAGAAAGACAGCCAGGCTCAAGTATAAAGCCAATTGCAGTATACGCACCGGCAATCGATATGGGTGTGATTACACCTGCTACAGTAATTGATGATGTTCCGGTTTATTATAAAGCCGGTGACATAACATTTCCGAAAAAGGAATGGGAAGATCCGTATCCCACTAATTATGATGGTAAGTATGACGGCCTTACCAGTGTAAGGAACGCTTTAAAAGCATCCATAAATGTGGTAGCGACTAAAATTTGGCTGGACTACCTGAAGCCGGATAATTCCCTGGCTTACTTGAAAAAAGTAGGAATAAACAGGGATAATGAAAGATACATTTCTCTGGTATTGGGAGGACTGGGAAAGGGAGTTAATCCCCTTCAAATGGCCGCGGCTTATGTGCCGTTTGTTCATAAAGGGATGTATTATGAGCCTACCTCCTTTACACTGGTAAAAGACAGCGAGGACAATGTATTGCTTGATATAAAACCCAAATATCATACGGTATACCGTGAGCAGACAGCATCAATTATGGCGGATATGATGCAGGAGGTTACCAAACCTCAGGACTCGCCTTATCCGCACGCTGGTACTGCAACGGCATTTGTTAATGAAAAAGTCATTGGCATGCCGGTTGCAGGGAAGACCGGCACCACCAGCCAAAATATAGACAAATGGTTTGTAGGATATACGCCGTACTATGCTGCTGCTACCTGGTATGGTTACGATAATAAAATCAAACCGATAGAACTTAAGAAATCTGAATATAACCAGGCGTTGAAAATATGGGCGGCTGTTATGTCCAAAGTTCACAAGAACCTGGAAAGGAAGGAATTTACAGTAGCTTCCGGCCTGGTGAAGAAAACAATATGTATTTATTCGGGTAAAATTGCAACCCCGCTTTGCAAAGAAGCCCCGAGAGGTGATTCAACAAGAGAGGAGATTTTCATTAAAGGTACAGAGCCCAGAGACGACGACCTGTGTACAATGCATGTCAAAGCCCGGGTGTGCAAGGAACATCAGGACGTCTTAAAAAGGAGTTTTATGGCCGGATCGTTTTGCCCAGAAGATACAGTTGTTGAAAAAGTGTTTATTCAGCGGACTGTCCCGTATGTCCCGGTAAAACCTGATGAAAAGGCTCCAAAAGATATAATATATGAGCTTCTGGCAGGCGAGTACTGCCCTGTCCACGGCAACCCGGCGGGAAATCAACCGGATTCCAAGCCGAATGAACCGGCAGCAGCGCAGCGATCATTGGAGAAAGTGGGCGAACCACTTGTAGAAGAGCAGCCGCTGGAGTGATTTCCTAATGATGTGCTACAAATAATGTTCCTACTTCCCTGCCATTTATGATGTCCAATAATATATCAGGGTCACTGCCGCTGGCAAGAACCATGTCAGTCCTCCCGGCCATTGCCATTCTGGCTGCAGACAGCTTGGTCACCATGCCACCCGTGCCCTTTATGGAGCCGACTCCGCCGGCACATTTTTCAATTTCAGGAGTGATTTCACTTATAGTAGCAAGTATTTTTGCGCTTTTATTTTTACGCGGATCGCAGTCATAGAACCCGTCGATATCCGACAGGATAATGAGCAGATCCGCCTTTAGAAGCTCTGCGACAATAGCAGACAGAGTATCATTATCACCAAAAACCCGCTTCTCCCCATATTCTATTTCATCTATGGATACTGAGTCATTCTCATTGACTATTGGGACAACGCCCTTTTCCAACAGTGTTTCAAAAGTGTTGATCACATTCTGCCGGGTATGGTGGTCTTCCACAACATCTCTTGTCAGAAGTATTTGTCCGACTATATAGCCATATTCCGAGAAGGATTTACTGTATACATGCATCAGTTCACATTGTCCAACTGCGGCGGCAGCCTGCTTCCCCCTTACAGTTTTAGGCCTTTCCTTCAGTTTCAGCTTGTCCGCCCCGACTCCGATAGCTCCGGAGGTGACAAGGATAACCTCCCTGCCCTGGCTGACAAGATCAGAAAGCGCCCTTGCCAGCTTGTCTATCCTGGAAAAGTTCAGTTTTCCCGTATCATAGGTCAAAGTGGAAGTACCTACCTTCACTACTATCCTCTTTGCTCCATGCAAATCTTTCCTGGCATTATTCATGTTCTGTTTCCTTTACAGCGTTTTATAGCATAATCTCCAAATAATTATACAATATACGCCAGGGATTTTCCAGAATAATTTCTATTTTGAATTCAGCACTGCATAATCATAACCTATAAATAGGCATATAATAAGTATGAGAGCGAATAGCAGGAAAAGCCGGCTTTTAAAAAATCTTCCAATCACAATTATAGCCTCCAAATAAAAATACCTGATATTTTGATTATTTGCCTGGTATGCAAAACATATACATTCCCTTCTTGACATTACATATAAATTATTGTATTTTAAATGAAACGGTAAGATCCTGAGAGGATGACGATTATGAATATGAATGAAACAGCCGGTCAGGTAAAAGCGACAGCATTGATGCTGGCAGCCACAAATACGGAGTTGAGGAATAAAGCGTTGAAACAAATAGCTTTTGCAATTTCAACACGTAAAGATGAGATCCTTGAAGCAAACAGACAGGACATCGTTCGCAGTGAAAAGGAAAATTTATCGGCCCCTCTTTTAAAAAGACTTAAATTTGACGATACTAAAATAACTGATGTGATTGATGGAATAAACAGCCTTGCCGGACTTCCCGACCCTATCGGCAAAACGCTTCAGGCTACCGAGCTTGATGACGGTCTGGAGCTTTTCAAGGTTTCCTGCCCCATAGGAGTGATAGGGATAATTTTCGAGTCCAGGCCTGATGCGCTGGTTCAGATTTCCTCTCTGTGCCTTAAAAGCGGAAACGGCGTTTTGCTCAAGGGCGGGTCGGAAGCTTTGGAGACCAACCGTATACTGGCCGACGTCATTTCAAAGGCCGCAGAAGAGGCGGGAATACCGGTAAATTGGCTAAAACTTCTTGAAACAAGATCCGACGTCAACGAAATGCTGAAAATGGACCATTATATCGATCTGATTATCCCCCGGGGTTCAAATGATTTCGTAAGGTATATAATAAATAATTCCAATATCCCCGTAATGGGCCACGCTGACGGCATTTGCCACTGTTATGTAGAGTCTGACGCCGATCTTGACATGGCGCTGAAGGTGGTTGTTGATTCAAAAACACAGTACGTAGCCGTTTGCAATGCTCTGGAAACCCTACTGGTGAACAGCGCTGCCGCACCATTATTTCTGCCTGTTTTAAAAAATGCCATGGACGCAGGGAAAGTAGAGTTGATCGGATGCGGCAGGACCATGGACATTATTCCTGTAAAGCCTGCTACAGAAGAAGATTGGGGCAAGGAATATCTGGATTATAAGTTGTCTATAAAAATTGTAGACAGTATCGATGAAGCTATCGGCCATATCAACACCTTTGGCTCCGGCCATACAGATTCAATAATAACCTCCTCCGGAGAAAAAGCGGCAAAATTCATGTCTCTTGTGGATTCAGGCAATGTCCTGTGGAATTGCTCCACCCGTTTCAGCGATGGCTACCGTTACGGTTTTGGGGCAGAAGTGGGTATCAGTACCGGAAAGCTTCATGCAAGAGGTCCTGTAGGTCTTGAAGGATTGGTAATATATAAATATAAACTTACAGGAAACGGTCATATCGTTGCAGAATATGCAAACCGGACAAAAACTTTCAAACATCGGAAGCTGGATAAGGATTGCCCTCTATAAACAATAAAATAGTATTAATGCCGATATTATAATGAAATCGCTGCTGTAGTACTAATTACCCATAAAAAAAGTGACCCGGCTACTATGGCCTACCCAATGCTTTTTTCCGACTTATAACTTATAATATAAGTAAAGGTTTATTGCAGGGGGTGGATTATGCGTTTTACATATTTTAAAAACCGTATGTTACAAAGTGAAAAAGGCTCATCAGTGGTGATCTTTGCCATATCACTTGCCTTTATAGCCGGCTGTGCGGCATTGACTATCGATATAGGAGCACTTGTGGCCGATAAGTCAAAATTGTCCGCTTCAGTGGATGCAGCAGCGCTGGCAGGCGTTCAGGAATTAATTACTGCAAGCGGCAACGAATTGAATATTATAAATGATTATATGTCAAAAAATATTGGCGCCATCAAAGCTGTAGATACCGATATTTCTCCGGGGAGCAAAAGAATAACGGTTACTGCGACGAAAACAGCAGAAAACTACTTTCTGAAAATGCTGGGACTGAGTATCGGTGATATCGAAGCTACCGCCACAGCTAAAGCTGACAATATAACTTCGTTGAGCGGTGCAAGACCATTTGCGGTGGTGCAGCAGGATTTTATTTACGGCCAGGTTTATACCCTCAAAGAGGGCGGAGGCGACGGCACGACGGGAAATTATGCCGCAATGGCGCTTGGCGGCAGCGGCGCCAGCGTATATGGCAACAATCTCCTGAACGGCTATTCCGAAATGGTAAGCGTAGGAGACACTATACTCACTGAAACCGGAAATATTGCAGGTATTACCCAGACAAACATAAACCAACTTATACAACAGTGTGATCACACTCCTGTGTGTACATATAACTATTACAACCCGAACTGTCCGAAAATAGTATTCATTCCAGTAGTCAACACTCTTGAAATCAACGGTAAAAAGTATGTCACTGTGCTTGGTTTCGCAACCTTCTTCCTGGAAGGGACCGTAAACCATGGCGGGCAGACGGATATAGTAGGTCGATTTATAACCTACAGCATGCAGGGTGAGACTTCCAGTGAAATCAATGATTACGGGACCTATGGAATACGGTTGATAAAGTAAGTTCATCTAATTTTCGGGGAACTATTTGAGCCATTTAACATAAAATAAAATATGAATAAAAAATCAGCTATCTCTGATAAAATAAAGGTGAACGCAATATGGACAACAAATTGTCGCTTGAAAATATCACAATGCTTCTTCTGGCTATCGATAAAATCAGGAAGGCAAGCAGTCCGGAGCTTCGCAAAGCAGACGATCTATCGTTCCGCCCGGATAAATTGTCCATGATCAAGGATATGATGCAGATAATCTCAGGTTATCTTCCCGAAACTCACAGACTATCATTCAACAATGCTCTAATATCCTGTAACCGGTATTGCGGCGCTTACTGCAGTCTTAAAAATCACTTAAGGGGGCTTAAAGGACAGGAGCCTGACGTCAGTCATATCCTTTCAACATTTAAGGCTGTGATGCCTATGCTGGAAAAAAAGCAAACTGTTCCACTGCATAAGGCCATAGCCATACTTGAGGCAATACGTAATTGATATTGCCCTTTGACAGTATTGGCAGTCTATCCTGTGATTATTCCGGCAATACTCCTGGTAAATCATAAAAGATAATACGTTATGGGAAAAATATTATACTTCTCTTTTTCCCAATGAAGAAGTATAATAGAATTAGCTATTAATACTACAGTTAATATTACAATGGAAACTCATGCAGTACTTGCTCGGGTGATGATATGAAAATAGAAAAAATAAACGAAAACATGATAAAGGTTACAATCTCGATAAACGACCTTGAAGAAAGAAATATCGACTTAAACGCTCTTAATTACAATTCTCCTGCAGCCCAGGAGCTGTTCTGGGATATGATGGAGCAGGCTGAAGAGCAGTTTGGCTTCAATCTGTCCGATTCCCAGTTGATAATCGAGCCTCTGCCCGATTCTAACGAAGGCTTTATAATCACGATAACCAGACTGGATGAAGACGGGGATTTTGAATCCATACACAAATACATTAAAAGCAAGCTTAAGAAAAGCGACTTAAAGATTAAGAAAAAAAGCCGTAAAATATACTCCGCCATTTTAATTTATTCCTTTAACGGAATAGATGACATTTGCACTCTTGCTAAAAGAGTTGCAGATATTTATACAGGTGAAAGCTCTCTTTACAAGTGTAAAGATACCTACTATCTCGTCATGGCCCGCAACAGCTTGACGGTCGCTGGCTCAAAAGCATTTGAAATAAGCCTTAACGAGTTTGGTCGAAAAGTTTCCAATATCAGCTTCTATGAAGGATATTTAAATGAATATGGCGAGAAAATCATAGAGAATAATGCTTTTGAAGTATTAAGGAAATATTTCTGATACTCAACACAGATCAAGTGGTATCGGACTATTTGTCTTCTTCACTCAAAACAGTGCCTGGACCTATCTGAACAATCGCTTTTTCAGCCTCATACCTGTCTTCGCTTATAAGCTCGCTGTTTCTAGTGACCCGAACCAACAAACCATCTTTACCCGGACTTAGCACAACCTTTTCACCAGTCTTTAGATTCTTGTCTTCCAGATAGACAACAGGAGGACTGAATTTTTGTATTGTTTCAACCTTCAGATCATACCTTTTATCCCTCAGGCTCCCGGCAAGACTGATAGTTAGCCTGTTATCAGCAACATCTGCAAATATGGCGATTTTATGCTGCAGGGTATTACGGAATTTAAGGTCCCCTCCATTACCTGATATCCATGCGTCAAGTCCCGGTTTAATATATTCCACAGCCAGTTTGTGACGCAATCTGGTTATATCATATTTTTCTATACCTGCAGATAGAAGCGCCGCATATAATGTGGAAGCAACCTGGTCATAACCCTCATTATCATTTTGGAAATTTTTATCCGAATCCTTCATTATTTCAATAAAAGAGAATTCCGTGCTTCCCGAACCGGTGCTTCCGGCGCCTGTAAATATTAATCCGTCAATAGCCTTTGCAGCAAGCCTTATAGATGATAGAAACTCCGGCTCTGCTATTTCTGTAGAGTATTCCGATACTATCTGCTCAATATCGGCAAATTCCTTCAACTTTATCTTTGCATCAACTGTTTGGATTAAATCACTTGCCTTGTTGTCAATTTTCAACGGTGAATCCGTATAAGCTGATAAATGTTTCCCTATTGCTTCAGCAATACCGGCAACGTTTAAAGCATATCCCAGCGTTTCGACCTTTCTTACAAGCATTCTGTCCTTGATGGATATTGACGCATCTACAGGAGCTTTATTGATTTCTTTGGAAAGCTCAATAAGTTTTTGCCTCAGCTTGCCTTCGTTATATTTTATAACCGGATGGATATTCAACCTGCCTTTTCCGAAATATGCTTCAATAAGGTTTGGAATATATGCTGCGGATCTCCACTCATCCATAAAATCTACAGTGGATGAGCTATCTACCGATACATCGAAATCTGCGTAGGGAATTTTATAATCAACACCTAAAATGGAAATCTTTATACTGCCTTTGGAAAATATGGCTGCAAAATAGTCGTCAATGGCTTTTGACGCCTCCATTTTTCCCATGCCCCCGATATTTGCATCACCCACATAAATCCCAGATGGCAGAGTATCAGCGGCAGCCAGAGATAAGGCTACAATTCCGGCAGTAACGGCAAGAGCGCTTTGAATCAAAATAATTATGAAAATCAATGCTGTCTTTCGTAGCTTACTCACAATATCCACTCCACTAATACTACAGTGTAAACAACCAATTTATCCCCACAGAAATAGTGCATTGAAGCATTCGCAATATTTCTGTGAGGCGCATAAATGCCGATTTAATAATGAAGTTTACGCTGTAGTACTAATTAAAAAAGTATAAAGCATAGTAATTGCTTTATACTTTCATTTAAATATATGTCATGCTTTATTATTCATAACCAACTCTATAAGCTTGCCTTTCAGTTTTGCCTCATCAATCACCTGGTCGTCGATGAGCATCCCGTCACTGATGATTATGCTTCCGCTGCTGTCTGCAATGGTTTTTGTCGCCCTTCTTCCCTTAAGATATTGCCTTTGCCTCTGCTCGAAAAGAATAGCTGCATTATTGTCAGCATCGGATTCAGGTGCAACTGCAGAGTCGCCGGCGGAAGGGACTTCTACGGAGGCCTCCTTATACGCGGATTCCCCGTCTGATGAAATATAAGAGTCCGTATTGGGTATACTGTAATACTCTTCTATATTTATATCATTTTTTTTTTCCGATTCGGATAATCTGTCATCTGAAGCCAATTGAAGCGGAGTATCCAGTAAAAAGCTTTCGATATCCTCTTTCACCACGGTCAGATTTTTGCCGAAGGTTATAACACTGTCTCTTGGTATTATCCTGACCTTCTTTTGAGTTATATCAGCAATAAATTCAAGACCTGTTATAGTACAATTATCACCATCGTCTATATAAATATCGCCTATTTCGCCTATAAGTCTTCCTTTTTTTGTAAGTACCTTTGTGCCTTTTACATGAATATCCTTTTGAAGAAGCTGTATCGCAGCAGGAATCCTGTTGATATCGGTTATCACCCCTTCATTTTCAATTGTAAGGGCATATTCTCCGATACCCAATACGTCATCATTGGGAATAACCCTTGCACTGAATATCTGAATGCCGCTGTCAACGATGATATAGTCGATAGCGCCTTTCTCTGCATTAATTATGATACTTTTCACCTTTCCGACTTCCATACCATCTGAAATACTTATAATAGGCAATCCCAATATTTTTTGAGTTTTCTTCATCGCTCAATTACCTCCTTAATTTCATATTCAAAAGGGGACATTCCCTTATCAAACGGGGACATTCCCTCCTCATATCCCGCGACCCGTAACTCAGCGGGTGTGTCCCCGCACCTTTCTTCGGATTTCTCCAAACTCAGAGGGTGTGTCCCCTCACATTTATCGAAAATACAGAATATTATTCATCCATATATGATAAATTACTTTCAATTTCTTCCCGTACCCTGTCATCCATAAAATCGCTATATGTATCAAAATAGGTTGACAGCATATTCCTGGCGAAGCCAACCTGCCCAATTGACTTATATAATACGCATATATCCAGTACAATCCAGAAGGTCAGATCTTTACCGGGTTTTCTATCCAGTGCATACATGAAATAAAGTATGGCGCCTTCGCAATCACCCTGTTCTTTTAGCCTGAACGCCTCGTCCACACAATCCTCAAGACTCAAATGCGAAGAATTATCCTGCTCAAAAGTTTCTAATCTCATTTTATCAATATTTTCTACACTGTCAACAGATTTTTCTAAGTTATTCTCCGGCTGCTGTGTATTATCTTCAATATTTGTGCCGATATTTACAGTTTCGACAACTTTGTTCCCATATATTTCTTCGAGATAATTTCTCACCTGCCGGATATTTTCATTACCAGCCGACTCGATCTTTTCAGTGACCGGCGTCTGCGTTTCATTATTAACTCTATTAACTCTTTCTTTTATAAATCCGGAAGCAATGGCGGAAAATGTGCTATCAGGTATAACAACGCTGATTATGACACTAATAATGAAGACAAGCATTATATAGAGCACAGACGTTGCCACCAATACAAATACCAGCTGTGGGACATCAACCATAACGCCTTTGCCGATTGAAACAAAATTGACGATACCGGGAAATGAAAGGCCGGCAATGACAGAACTGAGCGAAAGAGCAAGAATCATGCGGTAATTAAGCATTTTTATTTTGTTTAAAATATACATCAGTAGCGTTGAAGTTATTATAACTATTCCAAAGACAACAATAATGTAAATTATCATAAATTCCTTTCCATGCTTTTCATTGGAAGTGAATACAACAGCTAAACGTCCCTACAATATTCGATAAATAACAACATAATTCCTGCTTTTATAAAAAATTTCCATAACAGTTTAAAAGAAAGCGCAAGTGGGGACGATTTTGCTTGCTAGCTGCACTAGCAGACAAAACCGTCCCCACTTGCGCCCCATATGCGCCATCTCCCGGTTCACTGATTGTAGCTGTATTTATTGAGTCTGTTCAACTTTCGCAGATAATGGCTGTTCTTCAACTACTATTATCTTTTCATTGCTTTCCTTGACGTCTTGTACTATATTTTTAGTCTTGAGCTTTACAAGCGCTGTACTCAAAACTATGTCCATATCCGAAGCAAGGATGAATTTTAATTTCCTTCTCACATTATCAGGTATCTCATCAATATCTTTTTTATTGTCAACAGGTACTATTATAGTCTCAATGCCTGCCCTATGGGCTGCCAGTACCTTTTCTTTAAGACCGCCAATAGGCAGAACTCTTCCCCTTAATGTGATCTCTCCGGTCATGGCAACCGTCCTTTTTACAGCCATGCCTGTCAGCGCAGAAACCATAGCTGTTGCAAGTGTTATACCCGCAGAAGGCCCATCTTAGGGTATGGCGCCCTCAGGTACATGAATGTGGATATCATACCTGGTATAAAAATCCGGATCTATTTTCAATTGTCCCACCTTGGACCTTATAAAGCTTATAGCGGCTTTAGCTGATTCCTTCATAACTTCGCCAAGATGACCTGTAAGCTCCAGCTTTCCGCTTCCGTTCATAAGAGTGACTTCGATACTCAGCGTATCTCCGCCAACCGGGGTCCATGCCAGGCCTGTAGCTATCCCTACTTCATCGTTCTCATTCGCCTTGTCATATCTGAATTTCTTTGTGCCCAGATATTTTTCAAGGCTGCCATTGGCTATGGTTACGGATTTCCTGCCGGTCGATACTATATGCCTTGCCGCTTTCCTGCATACAGCAGCTATTTCACGCTCAAGGGTCCTAACGCCCGCTTCTCTTGTATAATAATTGATTATTCCCCTCAAAGCTTCCTCGTCGATTTTCAGATTCTTTTTCAACAGGCCGTGAGCCTGAATCTGTTTGGGGACAAGATATTTGGAGGCAATATTCACCTTCTCTTCCTCAGTATATCCTGAAATACTTATTATTTCCATCCTGTCCAGCAAAGGCCTTGGAATAGTCTCCAGACTGTTTGCTGTGGTCAGGAACATAACATTGGACAAATCAAAGGGCAGTTCAAGGTAATGATCCCTGAAAGCAAAATTCTGTTCACTGTCAAGCACCTCCAGCATTGCTGAAGCCGGATCCCCTCTGAAATCGCTGCTCATCTTGTCTATTTCATCCAGCAGCATCAACGGATTCTTTGATGCCGCCTGTTTCAGGACAGATAATATCCTGCCGGGCATAGCTCCCACATAGGTGCGCCTGTGACCCCTTATCTCCGCTTCGTCTCTCACTCCGCCCAGAGACATTCTTACATAGTTCCTGTTAAGCGCTCTTGCAATGGATTTGGCTATAGAAGTCTTTCCGACGCCTGGAGGTCCCACAAGGCAAAGTATGGGGCCTTTCAGGTTATTTTTCAGCTTTCTTATGGCCAGATATTCTATTATTCTTTCCTTTACCTTTTCCAGACCGTAATGATCCTCTTCAAGGATTTCCTCGGCTCTTTTGAGATCAATTATTTCTTCAGTTTCGGTATTCCATGGAAGATCGAATATCCAGTCAAGATAAGTTCTGATTACAGAACCTTCCGCCGAGCCTGAAGGCATCTTGAGAAGTCTGTCAAGCTCCTTCAGGACCTTCTTCTCCGCTTCCTCGGGCAGTTTGGCTTTTTCCAGCTTTTCCTTGTATTCCTCCACCTCTCCGGCAATTCCTTCCTTGTCACCAAGCTCATTCTGAATCGCTTTTATCTGTTCCCTCAGATAGTATTCCTTCTGCATCTTGTCTATCTGCTTGCGGACACGGGCATTAATATTTTTTTCAACCTCAAGTATCTCAATTTCCTTCATCAGGATTTCAAGCAGTTTTTCCATCCTGGCGGCAGGATGGAATTCATCCATGATTTCCTGCTTTTGTTCTACTTTCAGGAAAATATTTGATGCAATGATATCTGAAAGCTGGCCGATATCGTCAATATTCATAACAGACAACAGAGTGTCGGGAGATACCTTGTTGCTAAGCTTCACATATTCTTCAAACGTATTGATAACTCTTCTTTTCAAAGCCTCCAGTTCAACTATTCCGGAATCGTCTACTGCAACAATTTTTTCTGTTACCTCGGCAGTAAAAAAAGGCTCTGTTTGCAGGAACTCACTGACTTCCGCCCTGCTTATCCCCTCTACCAGTACTCTTATCGTATCACCGGGTAATCTTAACAGCTGTTTTACCTTGGAGATCGTACCCACCTTGTAGACATCCTCTTCGCTGGGTGAATCGTTTTTTGCATCCTTCTGAGTCACCAGGAATATCATCTGGTTATTGAGCATTGCGTCATCAAGCGCTCTAATGGACTTTTCTCTACCCACGTCAAACGTCAATATCATATATGGAAACACGGTAAGCCCTCTTAGAGGAAGCAGCGGCAGTGCCTGTTTTTTAACAGTCTTTTTCATGTTTGGCATTTGACCATCCCTTCACATAATTAAAGTCATTGGTTTCTATCTCTCTTACTAATACTACAGCGAAAACTTCATTTTTAAATGGGCATTTATGCGCCTTGCCGAAATATCGCAAACGCCTTAATACGTTATTTCTGCAAGGATAATTCGGTAGTTTTCGCCGTAGTACTGACATGGAACACATAATTAATCATATTAATGATTCGGCTTCTTTATTAACAGGCATATCACTTCATTATTCTTCAATGGACTCTATTATAACTTTAACAATGCCTTTTTTCAATTGTTTTATATGACATGTCAGGTAAAGCCTTCCCAAAAAGCATTATTTTCCTGAAATATTCTACAAAATATTTATACCACCATATTAAGTATCGGAATAATAATATTTTTAAATTATAAATTTCAGGGAGAATTATCAAACCACTTTGATATGAATTTTTTGATTCAACGCTGCCACTACAATAACCTTGAGTAAATTTAATCTGAATGCTTCCTTCATATATATATTCTCACGGGCATAAAGCTTTTCCCTGTACTTGGCGTCGAGTGCAAAAATTTCAATATCTCCAGGCTCCGCCCCCGCTTCATATATGGAATCCAGCAAAAGAACAGTTACCGAATTCCTACAGGATTCAAGCAATCTCAGCTGCTCACACAGATTTTTACTTAAATATGATGTTATGATTATCACACTGCTGTTTTCAATAAGTGAAATCCTTTCCTGCAGGAAAACTTCAAAATCCCTGACGTTTTTTAACACAGTGAAGCAAGTATTCTCAGAAGCCCTGCAATGTGATCGCGGTCGGCGGCCTCGCCCGTGAAAATCATCTCATCGGCATTATCCGCCGTGCATCCGTTTGTGCCAAAACGTACCGGCTCTCCCGCCGCCAGAGACCTGTCAAGCAAAGCAGCGGCAGTGTCATAAAGCCTTTGAAAGCGTATATTAAGAAGTTTGTAAAATGATATTTAACGAGTGAAAGCATATCAACCGGATTATGGGAGTGGAGCGTATGAGTGAGATAAGAATAAAGCAAGCGAAAACTGAAGGTATTCCTGTCATCGAGGACATACTATTTGACACGGTAAACTGGCTGAATGAGATGGAGCAGCCATTGTGGGGGGCGGGAGAGGTTTCATGGGACGCGCTTTCCAAGAGCTATCAAATCGGCGACTTTTACATCGATGAGCTTCATCTATTTCCAGACTTGACGAAGATGTGTGCAAAATTTCAAGTAATGCGCAAATATCTTGGGATAAAAAACAATTTACCAGCTAAAATTGTGCAAATTTTTAATTAATGCACAGATATATGGAATAAATTTACTATATTTTGAACATTACTTCAAATTATGCACACTTGGGCAACAAATATGCCTTCAGCCTTATACGATGAGGCAGGATATTCTCATAGCTCTCATAATAAAACAATTTGGACATAATATGCAGACAAATAGACGCCCTTGACGAAGGCGACCCAGAATTGTTCTTCGTAAGACAGAAGGCGGTGTGATGGACATATTGCGACTTGGCTTACTCATCTGTGCCAAGTTAAAAAGCTGGTCGATGGTATCCTCAGAAATCTTAATATTTCGAAAGTTGAAAAACAAAATAAGGACTCTGCTATGGAAACAGAAATTGAGCAGTTTATCGACAAATCTGTAGAATAATCCAAAAAAGAATTAATAGGACATTTTCAGTTCCGCTATAACGCTTTAATACTATCATTTGCCATAAAATATGACAAGTAGGCTTTTCCCTGTAAAAGGTAGTTTTTTTTATGATGAAATATTATTTATTTGAAAATAATAATATTGTAAATAGTAAATCACAGGAGAATCAATTGTAATTCCCGATGTGCCGTTCTCCCGGCACAGTCGGGGGAATGGAGGGATTTATGGACGACAGGAATAAGCATGAACCCGGAGAGGATGTGAAAAATTTCAGATCCGACAGCAATTATGGCAGCAGTACAATAAGCTACAATGATCATTTGCCGCTATGGTATATAAAATCAAGGAATGCAATTTATTATGTCCTTGGTGTGATAGAAGTACTGCTGGCATTCCGTTTTTTGTTCAAGTTTCTTGGAGCCAACCAGGCCAGCGGCTTTGTCTCGCTCATATATACAATTACCGGCATACTCTCGGCGCCCTTTAAAGGTATTTTCAGTTCCTTTGCCACTGAGGGCTTGTCTGCACGGTCGGTTTTTGAGCCTTCAGACATTATAGCGTTCATAGTATATGCCATAATTGCGTGGGGCCTTGTAAAGCTGATAAGGCTGAAAGCCGTCAGAGACGGACACTAGCACACTGTCCGGTCATCATTAATTCCTCAGGCTTTGTATTGGAGCAGGAATCCGGCCGCCTCTCCTTATGAAGTCTGCACTGCTGAATTTATTTACTGCCATGACAGGACCGGAACCCAACAATCCTCCGAATTGAACAATGTCGCCTACATGCTTACCCGGAACCGGAATAATTCTCACGGCAGTAGTTTTGTTATTGACTATTCCGATAGCAGATTCATCGGCAATAATTGCAGAAATGGTTTCAGCGCTTGTATCTCCCGGGACGGCAATCATATCCAATCCTACGGAGCAGACACATGTCATGGCTTCAAGCTTTTCTATCGTCAGCGCTCCTTTTATTACGGCATCAATCATTCCTGCATCCTCACTCACAGGAATAAATGCCCCGCTCAAACCTCCGACATACGAAGAAGCCATAACTCCGCCCTTTTTCACAGCGTCGTTCAAAAGAGCAAGCGCTGCTGTGGTACCATGCGCGCCGCATTTTTCCAGACCCATTTCCTCAAGAATATAAGCAACACTGTCCCCTACGGCAGGAGTCGGTGCCAGCGACAAGTCAACTATGCCGAATTGGACGCAAAGTCTCTTTGATGCTTCGATAGCAACCAGCTGGCCCATTCTGGTTATCTTGAAAGCCGTCTTCTTTATAGTATCGGCAACAATTCCGAAATCACAGCCTTTGACCTTCTCCAAAGCGCACTTTACTGCTCCCGGTCCGCTCACACCTACATTGATCACACATTCCGGCTCGCCGATTCCATGGAATGCTCCAGCCATGAACGGATTGTCTTCCACTGCGTTGGCAAAGACAACCAGCTTGGCGCATCCCAACCCGCCTGCATCAGCAGTCAATTCCGCTGTTTTTTTAATTATCCGTCCCATTTCCTCTACTGCGTCCATGTTTATACCCGATTTTGTCGATGCAACATTTACCGAGGAGCAAACAAGCTTTGTGTTTTTTAAAGCCTCCGGGATTGAGTTGATAAGCTTATGGTCACCCTTTGTAAAGCCTTTGTGAACCAGCGCCGAAAACCCGCCGATGAAATTGACCCCTATGGCATGGGCAGCCTTGTCCAGAGTCTCTGCGTATTTAATATAGTTTTCCTCGTCACAGCTCTCGGCAACCAAGGATATCGGAGTGACAGAGATACGTTTGTTTTTTATAGGGATTCCATACTCCTTTTCAATATCCTCACCTACTTTGACAAGATTTTCTGCATTACGGACTATTTTTTCGTAAATTTTTTTTCTTGATATATTTCCATCCAAATGGCTGCAATCCCTCAGTGAAATCCCCATGGTGATGGTACGTATATCCAGGTTTTCCTCCTGTATCATTTTTATGGTTTCAATAACTTCAAAAGGGGTAATCATTTAAACCTCCGCATAAATAAAATCAAATATAATTCTCTATAGCCTCATAAAACTAAATACGGTGCATCGAATTAAAAATATCCTCATGCTGGATCCTCACAGATACCCCAAGTTCAACGCCTTTTTCATCAAGCTTCCCGGACAGCAGGTGAAAATTCACACAGCTTTTGGAAATGTCCACCAACATGACCATTGTGAAAATATCCTGCATGATTGTCTGGGATATATCAAGTATATTGACACCACAATCAGCCAGTATGGAACTGATACCTGCTATAATACCGACCTTGTCCTTTCCTATGACTGTAATAACCGCTCTCATCTTAGCCTCCATGTCCCAAATGTGCCAAGTGAATTGTCACATTCGGTACCCAAAAAGCAATGAAATTGCTTTTTAATGCAAAAATATAAAAAAATCTATTAAATACAATATTATAGATTTATCAGGCAATTTTCAATTGTTATTATTGTAATTATTAAACTTCTGTCTGGGATTTACCGCATCCAATACATTACCCATTCATGCTTACAGCAAACCTCTCGCCAAAATCCCTGCATTGCTTCAATTCCTCTGCAGTCGGGGTATATTTGAAAGACAGCGGCTCCAACAGAATCCTAAAGCCGGATTCTTCAAGCAGGCGGTTGATGATCCTGGGAGCTTCACCGCTCCAACCATAGCTGCCAAAGCCTGCTCCGGCTTTTCCCTTGAATTTGTGCGCCTTTATTTCCTCAAGCAAGGCCGAAATTGAACGAAGCACGGTATTATTGACAGTACAGCTGCCTATCAGTATAGCTTTAGCTTTGAATATTTCAGTGAGAAGATCGCTCTGGTCCGAAATGGAGGCATTGAACAGCTTGCATTTTATACCTTGAATCTCCAGACCTTCTGCTATGGCATACGCCATACTTTTAGTTGCTTCGTACATTGTATCGTAAATCAGAACAGCATGTCCCTCGTTATAATCCTGTGCCCATTGGTAATATTTTTCAACTATTTGCATGGGATTTTCCCTCCAGATAACCCCATGGGCGGGAGCTATCATTTCTATCGGTAGATTTAAAGCTTTTATCTGCTCAACCTTTTTCTTTATAAGCGGGCTGAAAGGCGTCAGTATATTGGCATAATACTTGATTGCTTCCTGATAAAGCTCACATTCATCCAGTTCATCATTAAACAACGAATACGCCGCAAAATGCTGTCCAAAAGCGTCATTTGAAAGCACTGCCGCCGCTCCCTTCACATATGTCATCATACTATCAGGCCAGTGAATCATCGGCATTTCAATAAAAACAAGATCATATTCGCCAATATTAACCGTATCCCCTGTTTTGACAATAACAAAGTTCCATTCTTTATGAAAATGTTTCCTGATGATTTCGGCTCCATTCCTTGTACAATAAATGGGCGTTTCCGGTTTAAGAGACATAAGATAATCAAGGCTTCCCCCATGATCCGGCTCAATATGGTTAATGACGATCATATCTATATTCTTAATTTCCACATCTTTTTCCAGCGCTTCAACGAATTCTTCCTTGTAAGGACTCCATACTGTATCCACCAGTACTGTTTTTTTATCCTTTATCAGATACGAATTATATGTGGAACCTCTGTGAGTCGATAGTTCATGTCCGTGAAACGTCCTTAATTCCCAGTCCTTTATCCCACACCAGAAAATCTTGTTTTTTATTTCCATCATCATCGTATTCCCTCCATAATTAAGTTCGGAATGAGATTACTTAGGAGCACTGAAAATATTACTTCCCATTTTTCTGAAAATGCCGGCCGCAATGGACTGCGTTTTCAGAAATTTATATGGGAAGTTATATTTTCACC
>VEPD01000432.1 GCA_012027035.1 Ruminiclostridium sp.
CACTTAATATATTATATATTTTATCAGATTCTTCCGCGAGAGTTTCATCAAAAATTTCAAAACCGTTTTCATTCAGCCATTTTCTCAGGACTTCCGCCATATTCATGGGTTGAAGTATCAGAACTCTTGCTATTTGAGCCTTTTCAATACTTTTTTCTATGATTTCCCGTATTAGAATTCCACCCATACCGGCTATAACTATAACATCGGATTCAGCTTCCGTTATGGGTTCAAGTCCATACCCCAGTCGTGTCTCAATTCTTTTTTCGTATCCATATCGCTTGATGTTTCGTGCTGCAATCCCAACGGGACCACTTTTCACATCTGCAGCTATGGCTTTCCTGCACATTGAATTCTTTACCGCAAAGATCGGTATATATGCATGATCCGTTCCAACATCGGCCAGAGTGCCGCATTGCGGTATTTTTTCCGCAATAGCGCCCAACCTTCCCTTCAAATCCATAAGTTCCCTCTTTTATTCCATTTGCTTTATATTATACATTAATCAAAGATAAATAAGCATAATAATATCTATAATTGATATAGAACTCAGGTGATGCAAAAATGCTTCAGAATTTCAGGTGCAAAAATGCAAAGGACATTGAACTGGCGACGGAAACTCTCATTTCCAACTCCTGCTTTAAAAATGTTCTTCATGAGACAGGCAGAACCATACCCAAGCTGACAATCACATACCAGCAAAACAATACTGAAACCTATGACAGTTATATTGACCAAAAAAAATGACACAGAATCACCTGAAATAAACAAAGACCAGAGCCTGAGTAACTGTAATCCGGCTGATTAAACAATCAGCCCATCTTCTGCTCTCTGGCTTCTGATCTCTGTTCACTGCTTTTTTGGTGGGCCTTCAGGGGCTCGAACCCCGGACCAACCGGTTATGAGCCGGTTGCTCTAACCAACTGAGCTAAAGGCCCGTTTGGCTCCTCAAGTTGGACTCGAACCAACGACCCTGCGGTTAACAGCCGCATGCTCTACCAACTGAGCTATTGAGGAATGTATTCCTCGCTTAATGAGATAAATATTATTATACTTGCGCAATAATAACTGGTCAAGACTAATTCTACGTACTATAAGTGTTTTTTTGATTTTATTGCATAATTGCTTCAAAATACTTGTTATTGCACTTTAAAACGTGTTCTTATTGCACTTGTTCTCTGTTTTTATATTCACGTATTATTTCACGTAACCTTGATGCGTGAAAACCTTCATCCTCCGCAAACTTTTTGAAGACCTCACATACCTCTTTATCATCAACTCTTTTTGAATACATTTCGAAGTCTCTGACCATTTCCATTGAGTTTTCCCATGCCCTTAGAAGCCTGTCATAGGTAGTAAACTCTATTTCACTTTCTTCCATTCCCTCAAATCGCTTGTCCATAAGTACCTCCGGATTTTTGTTTTATTATAGGAAATGCATGTCATTCCCAAACTTATTTTGCACCAAATCCGGTATCATTTATTACTGGTAAATATATATAATTCGAGCCCCAGCAACAGCAGTCACACCTTGATCGGTTGTTTCCTCTGCAGTATCCGTCGAGTTTTAATCAAGATAATCTTTCAATTTTTTACTTCTGCTGGGATGTCTCAGTTTTCTGAGGGCTTTTGCCTCGATCTGCCTGATCCTTTCCCTTGTGACATTAAATTCCTTGCCAACTTCCTCGAGAGTCCGGGCTCTGCCGTCATCCAGCCCGAATCTCAACCTGAGTACCTTTTCCTCCCTGGGAGTCAGAGTATCAAGTACGTCGATAAGCTGTTCCTTCAAAAGAGTAAATGCTGCAGCTTCCGCAGGCGCAGGCGCGTCATCGTCGGGTATGAAATCCCCCAAATGGCTGTCTTCTTCCTCCCCAATAGGCGTTTCAAGTGAAACCGGCTCCTGAGAGATTTTCATTATTTCACGGACCTTGTCCACAGACATGTTCATTTCCTTTGCTATCTCTTCCGGATGCGGCTCTCTGCCCAATTCCTGCAATAGCTGCCTTGATACCCTTATCAGTTTATTTATAGTTTCAACCATATGGACGGGAATCCTTATAGTCCTTGCCTGATCGGCTATAGCTCTGGTAATAGCCTGTCTTATCCACCAGGTGGCATATGTGCTGAATTTATATCCTTTTCTATAATCGAATTTTTCTACAGCTTTAATCAAACCCAGGTTGCCTTCCTGAATAAGGTCAAGAAACAGCATGCCTCTTCCGACGTATCTTTTAGCAATGCTTACCACCAATCTCAGATTCGCTTCGGCCAGTCTCCGTTTAGCCTCGCTGTCGCCCTTTTCCATTCTTTTTGCAAGCTCTATCTCTTCCTCGGCAGACAGCAGGGGAACTTTACCGATTTCCTTCAGATACATCCTTACCGGATCATCAATACTAATGCCTTCCGGAAGCGTAAGGTCCAATTCTTCTTCCGCCAGCTGGATATCCTGGATTTCAGCGTCAATGTCACCGACAACATCTATACCCATGTTTTCAACGGTTTCATATATCTTTTCGATTTGATCAGGCTCCAGTTCCACTTCTTCGAATGCATCCATTATTTCCTTATAGGTAAGCATCCCCTTTGACTTGCCTTTTTCCACCAGTTCTTTCAATATGGATTTCCTGCTGGAGCCGCCGTTGTTTTCAATCACATTGTTCTTCAAATGTTCCCCCTCCTTCCTTCATGCGTTTTTGAACGCTTTTTTACTTTTTTATAAACAAAGTTATATCCTTTAATTCCTGCTTTAATTTTTCAACATCTCCTTCTGGCAAATTGTTTCCACTTTTCAACAACCCAAGTATTTCCTTCTGCCTCATTTCCGATCTGATGATTTCCATGTTTCTAATTTTACCCAAAATTACCTTAATATTATCATCGCAGTGACATTCCTCATTTAAAATACGGGCAAACTCACCTGAATACTCATTTCCTACTATACTCAGAAGCTCTGCGGGTACTATTTCCTTATTGTCTCCCAACCTTTCCAAAATGATATTGGCAATTCTCCTGTTTTCTTCGTGGCTGAATGAATTTGCATCCAGCTTGTCCTTGATTTTTTTATAAGCGCTGTTGTCAACACATAATAATGACAGTATGAATCTTTCTTCATGTATAAGCTTTTTATCGTCAATACTGTCAGTATCGGCAGAGTGTTTTATTAAAGTATCATAATTTGCAGCAGGCCTTGTTGCCGTATTTCCGCGTGTGCTTAATTTTTTCAGGACTTCTGCATACATGGCTTCTTTGGAAATCCCATACTCATCTGCAAATTTCTTAATATACATCTCTCTCTCAACATTGTTTTCAAGCTTTGAAATTATTACAGCCACCTTGTTGAGAAAGCTTATCTTGCCTTCGGTTTCCGATGTATCGATTTCTTTCCTTAGTATTTTTATCTTATACTCTATCAATGTCAAAGCTTTATCAGCAAGCTTTCCAAACCCGTCTGCACCATTCCTGCGGACATATTCGTCCGGATCCTTCCCATCAGGAACAGTCAAAACCTTTACATTGCATCCCATTTTATTTAAAAGATCCAGTCCTCTTATTGTTGCAGCCTGTCCCGCCGAATCGGCGTCATAGGAGATTACCACTTCCTCGGCATATTTCTTTAGTATTCCTCCCTGACTGTCGGTCAATGCCGTTCCAAGGGAAGCAACCGTATTTATTATGCCACTTTGATGAAGGGATATGACATCCATGTAGCCTTCTACAACAATAAGTCTTTTTTCTCCCGTGTTTTTAGCAAAATTCAATGCGTATAAATGTTTTCCCTTGTTATATACCATTGTCTCAGGGGAATTCATATATTTCGGCATGGAATCGTCCATCACCCTGCCGCCAAATGCAATTACATTTCACCTGACATCAAAGATCGGGAACATCACCCTTCCCCTGAATCTGTCATATAATCCACCGCTTTTACCCGTCAAGGCCAATCCGCTTTTTAAAACCACCGACTCACTGCAGCCTTTTGAAATCAAGTGTTTCAAAAGACTGTCCGAATCTGCCGGGGAATATCCCAAACCAAACTTTCTGACAGTATGTTCCGATATACCTCTTTTTTTCAAATAATTTCTGGCAGCTTCTCCCCGGGGAGAATTGAGAATATCGAAAAAAAACCTTGCCGCCAATAAATTTGTTTTCATTATCTCCTGTTTCTGTCTGGCTTTCTCTACCTGCTCTTCATCATCTTCTTCAGGCAACTGGATTTTTGCCCTGTCGGCAAGAAATCTGACTGACTCTATAAAATCCAGCTTCTCATAAAGGGATATGAACTGAAAAACACCACCACCCTTATTGCAACCATAGCAATAAAATATCTGTTTTGTAGGATCAGTACTGAAAGAGGGTGTTTTTTCCTTATGAAAAGGGCATAAACCAAAATAATATTTCCCTTTTTTTTCAAGCTTGACATATTCGGATACAACATCGACTATATCATTATTTATCCTTATTTCTTCTATAAGCTCATCTGAGTATCTGCTAACACCAATCACCCTTTTTTCTTTAATTTATTTATGTTCGACATAATTGCTTATTTTCCTTCTTTTTGCGTGAATAAAAATAAAATCTCATCCCTTTTGCGCTAAAGATGAGATTTTATTATGGTACAAGCTTTTATATTCTACAAATTTGAAAGATAATCCTTCTTGAATAAAAATTTTTTATTTAACTTAGGAGTACTGAAAATATTACTTCCCGTTTTTCTGAAAATGCCGGCCGCAATGGACTGCATTTTCAGAAATTTATACGGAAAGTTATATTTTCACCAGTACTTGTGAATATCCTTTTCCGGTCTATATACCTATACTCCTATCAAATCGTCCAAAATATATGGAAGGGATACAGGCGTTACACTATTGACAAAAAGCTTTTTAATAAGATTTTCGGATTTTTCACGCGTACTGTAAATATTGCGTATCAGTATACTCTCTAAAACCTCCCCATTGTTCTTCTTGATTATTTCTATTCCGTACCCCTTCTGTGCCGTATTGCATTCTTCTTCTTTTGAATCGCATTCCACAAGGTAATATTCCAATTCCAGCGGATTTCCCGGATCTTCTTTTATTTCCTGTGGTAATATCTCGATCCTTTTCTCCAGAAACTTGCTAATCATGCAGATTACCCCCTCATACGAAATAATTATAATATAGTTTATTTTGCAATGCATATTATAACTCATTACTTAATTTTGTCATATGAGAAAGTTTCGTGGAAAAGGTCTTTGGTTTATGAATTTCAGACAAAATCAAGTATCAATTTTATTCTTTTAGAAAAGTTACTGTCGATTGACGGTTTTTTATATAAGAAGAAAATTGAAATGGTAATCATTTGACATTGAAGCAATATCGACTATGTGTTAACATAAAGCAGATAATAATATTGGGAAGGGGTGTGGGGATGCAATTTAATTTATCGAAAAACCTTGAGAAAATCGTTACAGCTTTCGATAAAATGTCAAATCTGCCAAAAGCACTGATGAAATATGGTTGTATCGTGTTTCTGGTTTTATTGACTGTTGGAAGCGTCATGGCGCTATTAAATATTACCGTACTTAATTTTGATTCCAATTTGGATTTTGTCTCGAAATCTCTGGTTAAAACAAGTTTTTCCATAGCGGCTGAAGCTGTTATCGGCGGGCTCATTCTGGATTTCGTATTTAAAAAATAAAGCACCCTAAAGCCACGTTTCAATAGGGAAACTTGTTGAACCATACCCCAAACCGATATGGAAAAGCAAGAGAGAGGTGTTGTCCCACAAAAAAGATAGCGCCTCTCAATATGATTTACAATAAAAAGGTAACAGTTGAATTCGATGCTGAAAGGGTAACACCTAGATACCATAAAGGGTACCATTGAGGATCAGGGTTACGTTGTTAAAAGTAATTTTTGAATATTCATTTTCCAATATACTAAAAATTATTATAGGTTCATAACAATTCTCATAAAGAATAAAATCACGTAATATTCCTTCCTCTACAAATCCTTCGGATTTGTAGAGGTATTTCGCTTTTTCGTTTTTCATTCTGACATTAAGCCATAGCCTGTGAGCGTGTAATTCTTCAAAGACCAATGCTTTTAGAGCTTTTATTGATTTTCTGCCAATTCCGATATCTTTTTTATCAATAACTATTCTTGTTAATTCAATATTTCTATCTATTGAATTCAGGCCTGATAAAATGATATATCCGGCTTTTTGGTTTTTATATTCAACTATAATATGATAATAATTATTGCTGTTTATTGCCGATTTATGGCTTTCTTCTTTCCATTGCCTTATAAGGGGGCTGTTTTCAGGTTTTTTTTCCAGAGCCAGCACATATGATAAATCCTCTTCATTAGTTTTCCGAAAGGTTATATCATAATACTTGAAACATATTTTTTTCATGTTGTTTCTCCTGATAACACGCTATAAATCCATATAATTATTCAATAGGTAACATTGTAGGCTGAATCTCTCAGATTATAAAAAAGGTCTTGGATTTGATTTCTATTCAGTAATAAACGGCATTTGTCTCTGCATGCAGGTTTTAATCCAATTTTCCTGTCTCCGGCCAGGCTAAAAATATACCCTTTATCCGGTCTGTCCAACAGCTCCTCTTCAGCACAAACGGTGGAACTTCTTACAGACTGATTTGCACGGCCGCTTATTCCGACATCATAACTATTAATACTACCTAATTTCCACATAAGGCAAGCAGTTTTATCCGGGTTTGGATCACGAGTTGCATCAAGCTGCCTGCGAATTTCGCCCAGCCAATACTCTCTTCCCTGATCTACTATTTGAGTTAACAGTAATTGTTTGCGTTCCTGTTTAGATAATTTTGGTTTGTTCCGCCTTTTACTTTTAGGCTTTTGCCATTCCCCGCCGCCCGGTTCTTCTCCGGAACCATCTCCAAACTCTAAATGCTCTGCCATAATAGCAACCTCCTGTATTTTACAGTTTTTCCAAACTAAAAGGTTGAAATAAAAAGTAAATAGCCATATTTCATAATATTCGATATTTACAATAAAATACATTAAATTAACAAATACCCGTACTAAAATAATTTGTCTTGTCTATCATGAATGCTTACCACTTATCATAAATTATTATTATGCAGAAGGAAAAAAGGAGGGCGGGAAATGTACAATTGGAATAAATTGATGGAAAATCAGGTTTTCATCTCGGATTTGGGGAGTAATCAGGAAGCGGTTGTAGAAGGCCAGGCTGTTTTGCTCGGAAGATATGCCGTATGGTCGCCGGTTACCAATAGCAAGGGACATCAGGTAATAGAGGTAGGAGACGATTTACAGGATCTGTGTAAAAAATATCATGTGCCGCAAGAAAGAATATGTACAATTTTAACAGAAGAGGAAAGGTGATATTAAATGGAGCTTGAGGCTTTTATAAAAACTATCGGATCGTCAATACAGCAGGCACGTAAAGCTATCGAGTACAACTCGGTTTGTAGTTTTTTCAATCAATATTTTTCATCTGAAACCATTGAAGATTCAAATGGTGAAAAGAAATGGGTTCCCAAAATCGAAAATGTCAGTGTCAGCCGCCCGGATGGAAAAAAAATAAAAATGACGGTACCTGTAATGGCACTTGTAAACCATAGTACTATGGAACTTGATCAGGTAAAGATAAAGGTTAAGATTAAAGTCTCTACTGACCAAAATTCCGAAAAAATCAATGTAGATGTTGAAGGTATAGAGAATGATCAGGGAGGAGGAGCACAAAATGAGCTAGAGTTTACTTTTAATCGGAATGTAGCGTCGGAAGGAATTTCTCGTATAAACCAGCAAGCAATAAATATAATTTAATCGGGAGGTGTTATTTATGGATGCTGCAAAGGAATTTGCAGGATTACCGCTGGGCCAGCTGATATGTGCGCCTATTATTGAAGTAGCCAAAGGCCAGGCAGCTTTATGCAACGTATATCTGGAATATCTTTTTAAGCTGGCATATAAAAATGGCAAAGATGGTGAAATCAATTCAATCACGTTCCAGCTAAACCGTCCAATAGTATCAGATAACGGTGATGCCAAGCTGCAGCAAATACAGGTAGAAGCTCCGCTGCTTTCTCTGGTACCTGTTCCGGCCTTTATTATGGATGATACGACAGTCCGCTTTACCATGGAGGTAAAAGAACAAGAAACACAGACTAACACCATTGGTACCGAAACGGGTTTTGGCTCCAGTTTTAGTTACTGGGGTTTCAGCGCAAATATCAGTGGGAAAGTTACTACCAATAGCGAAAATACACGTACTACTGATCATAGCGCCAAATATGAAATTTATGCGCGGGCAAGACAGCAGGAGCCGGCTGAAGGCATGTCCAAGCTGACAAGTATCTTTGCGTCAGTCATTGAGCCGGTCTCAGCAAAGTCAGGCTGAGTTTTTTGACACAAAAAGCATAAAAGCATAAAAAAGGGGTTGTCGTATTATAAAGCGGTTGAATAACCGCAAATGCGGCAGCCCCTTTGCCCGCAGCCTTGGCAAAGAAATCCATATTACGAATTAACTGAGAAGTTTGTACATCTTTGTACAAAACGGGAAAGCTATCATGAAAGATAACATCCTCGTTTTATTTTTAAGGATTACCCATGGTTCAATTAAAAAACAAAAGAAAGCACCCTAAGCGGTGCTTGTTTTTTTATTTCAACATATATATTCTATTATATTTCTGATTTATTCCATACTCCCATGCTCTTCTTCTGTTTTAATCATGCTTATTTTATTTTTTTCATCCAGAAATACTATCTTTGGTTTGAAAGCTGCAGCTTCTTTTTTGTCAAAGATACCGTAGGATAAGATAATGATTATATCCCCAGGATGTGCCAGTCTTGCCGCCGCACCGTTCAAACAAATAGTTCCGCTTCCCTTCTCTCCTGGAATTACATAGGTTTCAAATCTGTTACCGTTATTGTTGTTTACCACCTGTACCTTCTCATTTCTCAAAATATCTGCTTTTTCCATAAGCTCTTCATCAATTGTGATACTGCCTACATAATTGAGATTGGCGTCTGTTACCCTCGCTCTATGGATTTTTGACTTCATCAGATTTATCAGCATGTTTTAATTTACCTCCACAACTACATTATCTATCAGTCTTGTCTTTCCAAATCTTACGGCAACTGCAACAAGCATTCTGCCTTTTAGTATTTCTTTGAATTCCAGTGTTTCTGCATCGAGTATTTCTACATAATCAATATCTGCAAGCTTTTCGCCACCTATAATACTTATCAGACGATCCCGCAGCCTTTCACAGTCTGCTTCCCCGTTTGCTGTTAAGTCAACAGCCTCCATTAATGATTTTGACAGAACAAGAGCCGCTTTTCTTTCTTCTTTATTTAAATAAACATTGCGTGAACTCATTGCCAGTCCGTCGCTTTCCCTGACGATAGGGCAAACTGTTATCCAGACTGTACTGTTAAGATCCTTTACCATTTTTTTAATAACAGCCGCCTGCTGTGCATCCTTTTGGCCAAAATAAGCCCTGTCGGGCTCAACTATATTGAACAGTTTCAAAACCACTGTGCATACTCCCTTGAAATGCCCCTGGCGGGATTTCCCGCAAAGCCTGTCTGTTATTCCCAATACTTCGATGTATGTACTGTAACTATCCGGATACATTTCATTGACCGAAGGGATAAAAAGTATATCAACCCCAGCTTCATCAGCCTTCCTGGAATCACCTGCAACATCGCGGGGATATTTCTCAAAATCCTCATTGGGTCCGAACTGTGCAGGATTTACAAATATACTCATTATTGTTATGTCATTATTATGTCTTGATGCCTTTACTAATGAAATATGCCCTTCATGCAAATAACCCATCGTTGGGATCAATCCAATGGTTTTACCTTCATTTTTCAACAACCTGACTGTTGTCTTCAATTCATCTATGCTGTCAATTACTCTCATCTAAACTATCATTCCCTTCAAGGTATAATAACCTATTCCCTCTGGTCAAATGAGGAATCCTCCATAATGATCCTTCGCCTATAATCATTTTGATATTTGCGCTTTTTCAAGGCGGCTTATTATATCTTCGTCTATCTTGAACGTATTTTCCAATGCAGGGAAAACACCTGATTTAACTTCCTCAATATACCTGATTGCCGCTTCATTATATGCTTTCCCCATTTCAACAAACACTCTGGAATGCTTTGGAGTAAAACTACGGAACAACCCGAGCATATCAGGCGTAACCAATACCTGTCCGTCGCATCCGTTTCCCGAACCAATACCTATCACCGGTATATCCAGCCTTTTACTGATAAAGGATGCAAGTATACGGGGAACGCATTCCAGGACCAGAGAAAATACTCCGGCTTCCTGCAGCAGCAATGCATCTTCGTACATTTTCGCAGCAGCTTCATATGTTTTGCCCTGTGCCTTATGCCCACCGAAAATATTTACGGACTGCGGTGTATATCCAAGATGCCCCATAACCGGAATACCGGCGTTTATTATTGCTTTTATATCCTCTATTATAGCTCTGCCTCCCTCAAGCTTAACGGCATTACAGCCGCCTTCGCTTACAAGCCTCCCCCCGTTCCTTACACTTTCATATTTTCCTGTGTGATACGAGAGAAAAGGCATGTCGCCAATGAGCATAGCTCGCTTTGTGCCTCTTGCCACAGCTTTCATATGGTGAATCATGTCTTCCATTGTAACTTTCGTAGTATCTTCATATCCAAGCACCACCATACCAAGGGAATCTCCAATCAGTATGGAATCAATGCCGGCTTCATCCAGCAGCTTTGCCGTTGGATAGTCGTAGGCTGTAAGTATGGTTATCTTTGTGCCGGTAACTTTTGCTTCCTTGAAGTAGTTTACTGTGATTTTGTCACTCATATAAAACCCTCCTCCTCTTACGCTTAAGTAATAAAGCTGGTGTCACATAAAATAAGAGTTTAGGGCACATCGGGCGCCATAAACTCTTGGCGATTGCTTAGGAGTACTGAAAACATTACTTCCCGTTTTTCTGAAAATGCCGGCCGCAATGGACTGCAATTTCAGAAACATATACGGGAAGATATATTTTCACTAGTACTTGCGCAATACCGCAAATAAACGGCCTGCCCCAATCAGGACAGACCGTTAGTTTTATAACCAACCAAACAATAAACCATTAATCATGATAAACTGTCCTGTCTCTGTCCCGAAGGCTCAAAGCAGAAAATGCACTCTATAATTATAGCTTTATAATCTGTACGGTTCACAGACGCGCGATAATATTATCTACTCCTGCGTCCTTTGGGATACCGTCAATATTATATAATCAGAATAACATATTATTTCAATTTAGGCAATTAATAAAAAAGGGCGGATATGGAAACCGCCCCAGCTGTACTGTCAAAATATTTATGCTTTCGATTTTGCTACTTTTCCCGCGATTTTCTTTTTTAGCAGATGCTCCTTCCATACCACAAACAGCGAGCTTGCTACGAATATTGAAGAATACATACCGCTTGCTATACCTACAATCAAAGGAAGTGTAAAGTACTTTATTGATGTTATATTATTATAAGAAGCGAATATAAACACTGTAATAATGCATATGAGAACCGTTACGACAGTATTTATTGATCTGTTCAAGGTTTGTACGACACTTCGGTTGACTAGTTCCGCTATTGGCGTTTTCCTCAACAGATTGCTGTTTTCTCTGATACGGTCGTATATGATGATAGTATCATTCATTGAATAGCCTATAACAGTAAGAACTGCAGCAATAAATGAGTCATTTAAAGGAATTTTGAATAAAATGTAGACCGTAAACATTATCAATACATCATGTAAAAGAGCTAAAACAGCCATAACACCGGCTGACAGACCTGACATGATTTTGAAGCGCCACCATACATATAAAATGATGATGAATGATGACCAGAATACTGCCAATAGGCCATTATTCAGGATTTCCTTGCCTATAAAAGGCTCAATGCTGTTGACAGTGGTATTTGTATCCTCTTTCAGATTAAACTCTTTTTTCAAAGAAGCAATAACCTTTGAACGTTCTTCCTGACTAAGAGTTTCCTTGCTGCCTATTTTCAAATCCATAAGGTATATCTTGGTAGCGCTGTTTTCTGCATTATACGTTGAAGCTTTCTGTACGATTGCGCTTTTACCGATAGTGTCTTTTACTACCTTC
>VEPD01000248.1 GCA_012027035.1 Ruminiclostridium sp.
TGGAGGCGCAGATACTTTGTGTATCTAAGCCGACAACAACGAAGCCGAACGGAAAATCAGCCGGAATGCTTGGTACAGTTATTGCTGGACAAGCCCTTATTGTGGAGATTGAATGGAATATTTAAAACTTGGCAATTCAGGATTGAAAGTTTCAAGGCTCTGCTTCGGGGCCTTGGTCATAGGCCCGCTTCAATCGTCGCTATCGGTTGATGAAGGAGCTGAAATCATTCTTGAGGCATTGAAACTGGGCGTAAATTTTATTGATACAGCAGAATTATACCGTACTTATCCGCACATCAGGAAAGCAATTTCACTTTTTGGCGCTAAACCTGTTATTGCTTCCAAATCCTATGCTTATTCCAAAGATGCGGCAAAGGAGAGCCTTGAGCTTGCAAGAAGGAGTCTTGACATTGATGTGGTGGATATTTTCATGCTTCACGAGCAGGAAAGCAGGCTCACCTTACGGGGACACCGAGAAGCTTTGGAGTATTACCTTGCCCAAAAGCAGAAGGGCAGAATTAAAGCGGTAGGCGTATCGACACATAATATTGAAGTGGTTGAAGCTTGCAGCGAAATGCCGGAGATTGATATAATCCATCCTATTATTAACAGGACGGGAATAGGCATTGGGGACGGTCCAATAGAAAGTATGCTTTCAGCGGTAGGCAAAGCGTATCATAATGGCAAAGGAATTTACAGCATGAAGCCTCTGGGAGGTGGAAACCTTTTAGGTTCTTTCGATGAAAGTATGAGCTTTACTCTTGGCCAGCCTTGCGTTCATTCAATTGCAGTCGGAATGCAGTCTATAGAAGAAGTAGTGATGAATGTGAATTTGTTTGAAGGAAAGGATATACCCCGGGAGATACTTTCAGCAATTAAAAGGAAGGGGAAAAGGCTGCACATAGACTACTGGTGCAATGCTTGCGGCAAGTGTGTATCCAGGTGCGGTCAGAATGCCCTGTCGATCAGCAAGGGAATGGTCAGGGTAGACAATGAGAAATGCGTACTTTGCGGTTATTGCGGAAGTGCATGCCCGCAGTTTGCAATAAAAATATGTTGAGGTGCATATGAGAATTATTGGCGTGGATTATGGCGACAGCAGGATAGGTATCGCAGTAAGCGATCCCATGGGCTGGACTGCCCAGGGGATTGAAACTCTTGAATGGCGGGGTAATATGGAGAAGCCTGCAGAGAGGATCGCAAAGCTTGCAGGTGATTTCGGAGCTGAAAAAATAGTTGTCGGTTTTCCAAAAAACATGAATGGGACAATAGGTCCAAGAGTGGAAAAGACCCAGGGATTCATTGATTTGCTTGCAGTAAAGACAAATATACAAATCGTAAAATGGGATGAAAGACTATCAACAGTTTCTGCAAACCGCACAATGCATGAAATTGGTATAAAAACCTCCAAAAAGAAAAAGGTGGTTGACCAGATTGCCGCCGTATTTATACTTCAAGGCTATCTGGACAGTTTAGGCAGGTAATATCCGTACATATCTCTGTTTATTGGTATGGATAGTCATAGTACAAATTATTTTAATAAATAATGGGAATTATATATTTACTATGATATAATAAGAAACCGTGCATAGTACTATAGTATAATTTTCATACATTAATCAGATGTTATATTTGACTGGAGGTATCGTAATGGAAGATGAAAGAGACGACATAATCGTATTGGTGGATGAGAACGGGGAAGAAGTGGAATTTGAGCACATTGATACAATTGAAATGAATGATAACGAATATGTTGTTCTGGCGCCTTATCTGGAGGAGGAAACAGAAGAAACCGACGAAGAGGAAATCATCATTCTGAAAGTTGAACATAATGAAAATGGTGAGGATTCCTTTGTTACCGTAGAAGACGAAGAGGAACTGGATGCTGTTTTTGAGGAATTCCAGGCCCGTATGGAGGAAGAATTCGGTTCGGAGGAATAATTGCCAGGAAAGTTAAAATATTCTTTCTAAAAAAACAATCCGGGGACAAAACCCCCGGATTGTTTTTTTAGAGGCATTATTTCGGAAAAATTTACTGTAATACTGTAATTATTTAAGTTAGTATATGAAGGATTTTATAAAAATATATAGAATTATTTAAATATATTCTGCATGTGGTAAAACACAGTGCACACCGGGGGCTCCAATGGCTGGTAAATTTACTGCAGTGAAATTCGCTTTATCAGGATTAATGCTTGTTATACTGTTTTCCTTAATTTCGTGTAGTGATAAAGGCTGTAAAGATGTGATCAAAGAAGAAACAACATTGCCAACTGCTTCGCCGCCGGTAGAAACTTCATCTGAACCGGTTTCTACTGCCACACCTGCACCAACGCCACAGCAAGATGTGACAGCCGGCTTTAAACTGCCTGTTGAAGGAATTCGCCCCATTGCTGTCATGATTGATAATGAAGGCACAAAAAGCATGCCCCAGGGTGGACTGGATAAGGCGCAACTGATTTATGAAATAATCGTTGAAGGCGGCGAAACCAGGCTGATGCCGGTTTTCTGGGGCGTAAATCCTGAAATGATAGGGTCTGTCAGAAGCTCCAGACATTATTTCCTTGACTATTCTATGGAGAACGACGCCATTTATGTTCATTTTGGCTGGAGTTACATAGCCGAAAGGGATATAAAGAAGCTTAAAATCAACAATATAAACGGAGTAGCAAACGGGGGCGAAATATTCTGGGATTTGACAAAGGACAGGTACAATTGGCAGGACTCCTATACATCGATGCAAAAGATCCAGGATTATATAAAGAAAGTGAAATACAGGACAACTACTGACAAACAGCAGGTATTCAGCTATAACCAGTCGATGGTAGAGCCGGTTTCAGGCGACAAGGCTGAGAAGATCAGCATCAAATATTCAACTGCATATACCTGTGGATTTGAATATGATCAGCAATCAAAGGCGTACTTACGTATAAGAAAAGGCGGACCGCAAATTGAGAGGACAACAGGGGCACAGCTTACAGCAGAAAACATAATAATACAGTTTGTAAAAAATAATACCATCAAAGGCGATACGGCCGGGCGGCAGGAAGTATATACCGTCGGCAGCGGAAGCGGTTATTTCATAACAAAGGGAAAAGCCGTCAAAATCAAGTGGAGTAAAAGTGATAGGAGCTCTCCTACTAAGTATCTTGACGAATCAGGAAATGCAATAAGACTGAATCCGGGACAAACCTGGATTCAAATTACACCGACAGCCGGCAAAGTAACGTTGGAATGAACCATTTTCCAAAGTACATATTAATTTTCACAAGATTGATTTGCTTTGTTATTTAATGTTTTAGAAATGACTGCCTGAAATAGGAGTTTGTTGTTTGGTAATTCTTAAATATGGGTATATTCTTTAACATGAAAAGTTGCTTTTGAACAACGTCAACAGTCCCCCACCTCTTAGGTGGCGGGTTTTCGATGGAAAGCTGTCAGTGGTGAGTACAATCTCCCACTGACGTTGTTCAAACGCCA
>VEPD01000208.1 GCA_012027035.1 Ruminiclostridium sp.
GCTAACACCTCCTACTAAATAGTTATCCGCTCGCGAAACTGATGTGAGTTCCCAGAGGTAACATGCTTTATGACAGGGTGCGAAGAATACCGTCGACTCCACACTTTCAACAAATCACAACAAATGTAGATTATTAGGACGAAAACGACCTTGAGAAAAAAGAGGTACGTCGCACTTGTATGGAGCTTATACATCCACTTGACACCTTCGTTTTGTCTGCTAAGATTTAGATATGCTTAGAAAGCGATTTCTTATCAATCAGGAGGATTGTATGCTTCGTTACTTTTTTTTAAGTATCATTGTGGTTTTTTTTGCCATTTATACTACTGGGGTCTTGTACGCTGACCCAAACCATCCAGATTGCAAAAATGCCGCCGAGTCTCTTCAAGTGGCCAAAAGCGAGTTTTCCAAGACCCACCAAGCAGCTTTGCAAGTAGCAACACAATGGGAGGCCAAGGAGCGAGCCTATGATGCCTACAGTAAAGACCATGAGAAGAGCTTTGAAGATCTTGTTTTGGCCGAGATGAGTTTAGACCAGTTGAAAGAGATACAGGCCCGATGCGATGAGTACGCCGCCAATCCCGACACCCCTTTGGCACCTCTGATCGACTGTAGAGCAGTTCCAATACAAATAAGCGAAGCTCAAAGAATAGTGGATGAAATCAAAAGAGATCGATCAAAACAAGAAGATCTCCTCGATAAAACCAAAGCCGAGATTAATGATCTCGAAGAAAAAATGCAAAAGGCCCGCGAAGAGGAGCGTGCAGCAAAAAGCAAATTGGATTCTGCTGAGACCTACTTTAAATCACTAAAATGTCATCGTCACGTATGAATAGAAATTGACTATTTATTTGCTTTTACCAACTCCGAAATCTTTTCTTGATCAAAACCTTCCTGATGGGCAACGAATTCCCAAGTTCCATCACTGCCACCACCCTTGGCCTTAAATTTATAAAGCGCCCAGTGAGGAACTCTTCCATTTTTATTTAATGCCATCAGTAACTTGCCTCAACTAAAATTGAATTGCGGCTGCGGTGTTCAAGGGGCACTTCGTTGAAGAATGTTCACCTCCGACTCCTCACCATGGATATTTCATTGATAGTGTTTATTTCCGAAAGAAACGATAATGTGGCGCGCAGCGCCGGATGGGAACACAGAGTTAAGCGGGTTCCCTGCAGAAACGATTGGTTAAGGTCAACATTATTTTAATCAAATATTTTAAAGCTTAAAAACGTATCCATAGATTCTGGGGCTTTATCAGGATGATTATTTTCGCTAACAGCAAACTTTTCTAGTTCCTGTTTTAGACTAAGATAAATTTCATTAAACTCTCGGAGCTTTGTATTATCTGGATACCATTTATTCATTTTTGAGAGAACCGCATCAGGATTGGGCCACTGTTTTATTAAGAGGAGCGTTGTAATATATTGAGGAATATGATTTATATTGTACTGCCCGTGGGAGCTGACTTGGCGTTCAGCCTCGACATAGGCCCTTCTGGCCTCTGCATAGTCACCTGTGATACATAAAAGCATGCCGTAATAAACCTGTTCTCTGTCCCGCATGCTTAGGTCGCGCTCTTTAATCTCGGACAGTATTCCCCCAACCGACCAGACCTCATTTCTTTTAACTGCCTGAATGGCTTGATTAATAATCTCAGCAGCCCTGTCTCTCCCTTGCAACCGCTTAAGGGTTCCCTTCGCATAACTTTGTATACGTTCTTTTTCACTCTTATACATCATGTTTAGATGCAATCGTATATTGCGGAGATAATCGACATTCTCGACAGCCAACCCATTTTTCTTCTCCAATTTCTTCATTCTCAATAAAACGCTTTCATAGTCATTGTCATCACATGCAATAATTTCAAAAACCTCCCTCGGGGTGTTAGCATTCATTACAAGATTATATATCGGCGGCTCTGGAGACTGAATCAAACGCACCAAAATATCGACTGGAGTAGAGTCGTTGAGGGCGAGACCTGTCTCATAGACGAGCAATCCATTTTTATCTTTTTTTGCTAAATATTTTTCGATAAACTCTCGGTCAATATTCCTGTTTTGCGCTGTACCACTTATCCCTTGTTGACAAGTGATTTTTAAGCCGTAAGATCCTTCATCAGACCTTTTGTTCTTCTCCAGATCATCAAGGATTTCTCTGCACATCTCCGTTATAATCGCAAGACTTTCAACGGTTGTTGTATAGCCAGTTCTGAGATGTTGTGACAAAGTGTGTCGCCCCTCTTTTGTCAGTCTCTTCTTTAGCTCTGAAATGGGTTTATTTATTTCATTATTTTCGAAGAAACTGTCCCAAAACTGACGATCCTCCTGATCTTTATATTCGACGTAGGGTCGCCCGATTGCGCTGATCAATAAACCAACAATTCCAAAACAAATAATAAGCTTGGCTATCCCAACAGTTACAACTTGTTTAGATAAATTAATAAAAACCAGAATAGGCCAAATTATTGAAAACGCTATAAACATCCACTTTGTAACGAAAAATGGCCTAAATAAAAGCTGGATATTCCAGCCACCAGGTCTAACTTCCAACATTCCAATTAATCCCACAAAAAAAGCAAGTATTAAAGAAGACCAGAAATTGCTTTTTTCTTTTTCCCACGATTTGATGCTAGTGCGACTTAACAAAATTACAATTACCAGTAGCAAAGGGCTCCACAGCCATAAAATTGTCCAGAGTTTTTCTAATATCTCAACCATTGCACTTGCCCCTTGTGTTGTTTGATGTAATCACCAAACATATTACAACAAAGAATGCTGCGATTAATGAGGCAGTTGAACCTCGCGCAGCGAGAACCAGTTATTGATAGTTTCCTGATAATATCAGACGGTTACAGGGTCGTCAATATACAACAATTATTCGTAGTGACACACCGTCAGGCAATAATTGCAAATAAGTCATTACTCGTTCAATACTGACATTATGGTTTTAAGGGGGGGTAACTGTTCAATTCCGCTTCTACTTCTCACAATCGGATCATGTACCAAAGATCTTTGTTACAAGGGGCAGTCCTTCCGGAAAATTGCACCTCCGACTCCTCATCACGGATATTTCAATGATAGTGTTTGATTCCGAAAGAAACGATCAGAACGCAGCGCGCAGCGCTTCGGGAACAACAAGCTAAGCCGCTTGACGGCTTGTGCGCCCGGTTGGAACTCTCTTGCCGAGTCCCCATTGTTTAAAAAGTTTGCTAAATTGGCAACGTCCCATACTTTCGTCCTGCCAAATGCAATTCTTGGTCATACTTATGCATGAGCAAGGATATGTATACCGGCAAGGCGTTTACCGATATTAGCCTTTGCGATTTTTAGATCGTAAGACGCCTGAAGATTGAGCCAGTACTCTGGCGACTGGTTGAAGGCACGACCGAACAGCAACGCCAGTTCCGCTGTTACCGGACGATCTCCCCTGATAATATGAGAAATCCGCATAGACGATACGCCGATTGTGCGGGCGAACTCAGCTTGAGACAGCCCCATTTCACCTAAGATCTCTGCAAGGAACTCTCCGGGATGAATTGCCGGCAAACCATTCTTAACCATGTTTGTATCTCCTTTAGTGATAATCAACGATTTCAACGTCATAAGC
>VEPD01000160.1 GCA_012027035.1 Ruminiclostridium sp.
AAGCCACCCGACTGCTTAAGTATTTTTCCGGCAATAAACGGCGCCAAACCAAGCTTTGAAGCAATTTCGGCCGTATTTGAACCCTCAGCGTGCAAAAGCTTTACCTGCAGGATTAGCCTGAACTGTCTGGCTATCATAAATAATATCTTTGGTATCGGTTCCTTCAATGCCGCCATGTCGTTCAAAAGCTTCAAAGCTTTACTGCTGTTTTTCTCCGAGATTGCGTCTGTAAGGTCGAAGACCCTGCTTTTTACGGATTTGGTACTAACCTTGTCAAAATCATTAAGGGTTACTTTTTGTTGTCCTCCCAGATAAGCAGAGAGTTTTTCCACTTCGCCGGATATTTCAGTCATCCCCTGCTCGCAGTTTTCCACCAGCTGGGAAGCCGCAGCCATATCTATATCCACACCCGTTGACTTGAATCTCTTCACAACCCATTTCACAAGCTCATCAGGCTTCAGATAAGTAAACTCCACAATAAGTCCATGCTTTTTAACTGCCTCAATAACTTTTATTCTTTTATCAATCTCCTGCTCATAGAAAATAAGACAGGCATGAGCTGGCAGATCCTGAAGCAGCACCGACAGATCATCACCTGCCGGCTTGCCTTTTTTGGGAGAGTCACCGGTCTTCTTGGCAGGCTTGAACAAGCCGGAATTTTTAACTATGACAACTTTTCTTTCGGAAAATATGGGCAGCGTCTCACAGTTATCCCTTATCCTGTTTATTTCAACCCTGCCTTCCAGCACTACTTTGTTCAAAGCTTTTAAATCCTCTGTAAGCAAGCCTTTTTCTATACTGTTGGCATAATGCCTTTTTAAATATTCTTCCGGTCCATAAAACAGGTATAAAGTCCTTATTTTATTGCTTTTCAGGTCTCCCTTAAGTATATCCAGGCTCATTTTACTTACATTCCTTTCCCTGTACTCAAGGCACAAAATCTTATGAAAACTCTCAACTCTTTCACGTACAGTTCTTTTCAACCTTATACTCTTGCCATTGCTGGTCAAAACAACCGCTCCCGACTCGTCAGTTCTGAATAGGATCGGGCCTTTATCTTCCAGGCGTTCCATCACTGTCTGCGACGGGTGTCCGAAGTTGTTTTTCCCCACACTGACAATCACAGCTTTCGGATTAATGGAATCAAGAAATGCCGCACCGGTTGATGTGTCAGAACCGTGATGGGCAACCTTTAAAACATCCGCCTGCAGGAGGACGCCGCGGCTCAATAGCGCTTCTTCAACCTCTTTTTCCGCGTCTCCGGTAAAAAGCAGTTCTGTCTCTCCGTAAATCAATTTTAACACTAATGATGTATTATTTAAAGACGAATTATCTATACTGAATTGCTGTAAGGGACCCAGCACCTGAAATACCGTTTTCCCATCCAGCCTTATTATATCTCCTCCCTTGCATCTGTCCACCTTCACACCTTTTCTTTCTGCTGCCTCCAGCAGCTGCAAAAATTCCTTATCATCCTTGACATCAGGAATTATAAGATTTCCCACCCTGAATTGCTCAAGGACGGGAAGAAGCCCCTGAATATGGTCGGTATGGCCATGAGAGGCTATAACCGCGTCCAGCCGTGAAATACCTTTATCCAGCAGGAACGGTATCACAACAGATTCTGCTATGGATGACAATATTTTTGGATTTGTGCTGCCGCCGCCGTCAAGAAGGACTGTTTGCCCGCTGTAAGTCCTTATAAACGCCGAGTCTCCTTCCCCTACGTCAAGAAATGTGACATCAAGCTTGCCTGGTATAAAAGACGGAGCAAATAAAACAATAGCTGCCAATAAGACCGCTGCTGTTATATACCGGGGCTTTATTTTCATTTGCCTTTCGGGTGCATACCATAATAGAAACCATACAGATAGATAATAAACTATAACAAGAACAATTGAGGGGGTTGCGAGCCGGACAGTGGCAAAAGGCAGACTCGATGATATTTTGGTGACAAATAGGACGAAGCTCAAAAGCAGACAATTCACGTATCCGATAAGCTGGGCAAGAAAGATACCCAGTTGCCCCATGACCGCCATCGCCATCCCGAGTATAGTGATAATCTCCATAAGAGGGACGACAAGTAAATTGGACAAAAGAGATATGACAGACAGTTTATTGAAGTAGTACAATGTAACCGGCAGGACGCCCAATTGCGCAGCAAGTGTAGCAGCTAAAACATCAGCCACTGCCGGAGGCATGAATTTGAAACTCAGCAGCGCCTTGATCCTTTTGTAAAGCATAACAAGAGACAGCGTTGCTGCAAAGGAGAGCTGGAATCCTATGTTAAATAACATAAAGGGACTGTAAATCAAAAGCAGTATCGCAGCTATGGAGACTGTCGTATAAACATCCGCCTCCCTCATCAGTATCCTGCCCAGCAAAATGACAATTCCCATTATTACAGCTCTAAGCACAGAAGGTTCGAAGCCTGTAATATAAATAAACAAAAGCAAAAAGGCAATTATAAGTACGCAGGAAATATTCTGCCGTATCCTGAGCTTCTTAAATATAAAGACCAGTGGAAGCACCAGAAACGCTACATTTGCTCCTGAAACCGCCATTATGTGCGTCAATCCTGCGTCACTGAATGCAGCCTGCACTTCCTCCGTCAATCCTTCTCTGTAGCCGATCAAAATACCGTTAAGCAGCCCTGCCTGCTGCCGTGGCAGACTCTTCCCGATAACACTTACGATTTTCATTCGGAGAGTTCGCCCTGTTTCAACGAGAATAGAGGCATTTTGACCGTCTCCGGCATTGATCTCCATTGCAAACACTACTGCAGAAACACCCTTTTGCGAAAGATATCTTCTATAATCAAAGCCGCCGGGATTCCGTACTCCCTTGGGAAGGCTCAACTGACCTGAAAATTCTACTTCCCTGCCATAATCAAGCAGACTGCTGTTTTCATTCAATACAGTATTCAACAGCAATTTCCCTTTCATTTTCAGAAAATCTTCATTGTTTCGAATCGCAGTGACATTAATAACATAGGAAACCCTAGTGTCTTTTATATCCGGCTCGGATGCTACAAAACCCCTTACTGAAACACGTTCTCCCCCATATTCGTCAAATCTGCCTGTGTTAATCCTGTCCAGATACAGGAACTCAAAAGCTCCAATTGAATAAAAGATCAGAATTCCAGATAATACAAAGAGCTTCCGGTCAAGCCTTTTATATACCAAATGCAAGCAGACGGCAAGCAGCATGAGAACGGCGGATGCCAGGAAAAACGAATCAGAAATGCCCGCAATAGTAACACCGGTTATCAAAGATACGGCAAACAGCACTAGTGGCCTTTTAAATAGCAGCTCCATTAATCCTCCTGTTTTTGTCAATATTATACATTATATAACAAATTTTGTAAATAACCCGAATATCCGCCTTTTATTCTAAAGCACTTTCACTTATAAAATTTGCAAAATCTGCCCATAAAAAAAGCGCCCTGTTGAGAGCGCTGATTTTGCCGGTATATTTCAATCTTCGATATATCTTCTGGACCTCATATAGTTTTTGTAATAAAAGCCCTCCGTCATATCGCTGATGATAACTTTGTTGGTACTTCCGGAAGACGCATGTATGAATTTGCCTTCGCCTACATACATTCCAACATGGTTGATTGCATTGAGTCCGCCGTTTGTATCAAAAAACACCAGATCACCGGGTTTCAGATCGCTTCTATTGATTTTGACGCCATGGCTTCCCTGGCTTGTTGAAGTCCTTTCCAGGCTGATTCCGAAGTGTTTGAACACATAACTTGTAAAGCCGGAGCAGTCAAAACCTTTAGATGAGGAGCCTCCATACACATATTTTACACCCAGAAATTTCCTGGCATATCCGACTATCTGCTGACGTATATCTTCTTCTGTATTATTATTAACCTGCTCATCTGTCTTTACCGGCTCGGCAGTTTCGCCCCTGGAACCCGATACTTTTTTAACAGTGATAAAATCCTCATATACCCAACCGCTTCTGCCCTCAGAAATACCGATACGAGCCCAGTTATCGGAATATTCGTAAATCTCCAGCTTTGCTCCTTTATCAAGTTTAGTCAATATTTCCGAGCTTTTATCCGGCTTGCTCCTCACATTTACATTGGCGCCATTGATGGTACCCGAATCTATGACTGCATCCTTCAGAGTAACATATTTCCCGAATACAAACCCCTGTGAGTCGTTATAACTGATTTTATACCAATCGCCCTGTTTATCGGCAACAGTTATTTTTGCTTCCTTTGGCAATTGTATAAGAACTTTGGCATTAGCTGCGGGCGATTCGCGCATATTGACAGTATCGGCATTTATTACACCGGTTTTGATTTCTTCACCATACGCTGTTCCTGCAAGAAGTAGAAGTGTAAGAATGACTACAGGTAAGGCGATAAGTGTTTTCTTTTGCTTCAGCATTAAATCCTCCTATATTAAGCTTCCGAAGTTAGCTGCCGGGTTCGGGTAATAGGATCGCCCTACCGAAAAGGCAGATACCGGAAACCAGACGCCAGAGACCAGATTTAAATGATTATAATGACATTCCGGATATTGTCACACATCACATGTATTTGCTCTTTGCGTCATGTTTTCTGTCCGCTTTTCGGATTAACCCCTGTGTTTGGTTCCTCCGTACCCCTTGCGGGGATTCAGCTTTTAATCCGCAGAAGGTTGAATCTGCCTTCTGTAGGAATATTATACCTTTGTGTGAAGAGTTTGTCAAATTCAAGTCAGGTTAATTATTTGGCTTTATGTAAACCATGCGGCTTTTTTCTAGTTTATAGCTTCAAAGTCATGCATATATGTCTGAAAACTCAATTTGCATTCTTTCAGCATGATATTGGGATATCTCTGCATCTTGAATATTCTTTTCTTCAGAATTAGCTGCAATTCTGATCGGAAGCTTGATAAAAAAGTTGCTTCCCTTGCCATATGTGCTTGCAACTGTCACTTCCCCTCCATGCATTTCAACAAAGGATTTGACTAAAGACAATCCGATTCCGCACCCCTCGTGATTCCTGGATAACGAATCATCAACCTGTAAAAATCTTTCAAAAATCTTCTTCTGATTCTCTTCGGATATTCCGATACCTGTATCCTGAATAGAAATGCCAATGCTCTCAACCCCATCAATTATACTCACTGTGATTTTCCCTCCGGCATCAGTAAACTTAATTGCGTTGGACAGGATGTTGAAAATAATCCTTTCAAGTTTATCGGGATCGCAGGCAGTGATCCTTTCTTCTATGTCAGTATCAAAAACAAGCTCGATATTCCTGCTTTCAATAAAACTGGCTACGGATAGAGTAATCTCCTCAACGATCGATACGATGTTAACATTTGACAGCTTCAAATTAAAGAATCCGGAATCTATTTTAGTAATATCTATCAAGTTATTTATAAGCCTTATTAATCTATAACTGTTCTGCTTCATCGTACCATTATACCGGGCTAATTTGTCCTTGATATCCATCAATTTTATATTGTTTATTGCGTTGTTGGATATTTTTAAAGCTGCAAG
>VEPD01000492.1 GCA_012027035.1 Ruminiclostridium sp.
GGCTTTTTTTTTACATGTTATAAACATGCCGGCTTTGGTATACTACAAATATCAGTAGATTTTTCTCATGAAAAGGGGTTTTCCGATGAAAATGAAATCACCAAAGGAGTCAATGGTGGAAATGACTGAAATGGTATTGCCAAATGACGCGAATATTTTAGGCAACCTTCTGGGCGGAAGGCTTATGCACTGGGTGGACATCGCAGGCGCCATGGCCGCGCAAAGGCATTGCAACCATATTGTAGCTACAGCCGCCATTGACAGTGTGGAATTCAAACATCCCGTAAAGGTTGGGGAGATCATAATTCTGAGAGCGAGGGTGACCTGGGTAGGCAGAACGTCGATGGAAATATTGGTGGAAGTCTATTCTGAAAACTATCTATCCGGTGAAAAGAAATTCACCAATAAGGCTTATTTGACATTTGTCGCCGTAGATGAAAACGGCAAGCCTGTTGAGGTAAATGGCCTGCTACCTGAGAGTGAAGAGGAAAAAATCGAATATGAACTAGCTTTAAAAAGGCGTGAGAACAGACTGAAAAGAAAATAACCCATAAAAAACAGTTGTATAATTTTGCTATTATTTATAATATTATTTTTACAGTAATTTTTTATAAATCTGACAGTGGAGGAAAATAATGAACAGCATATTAAAATACACCATGTGGGTGAGAAACGAATATTTCGATAGCAATACAAGAGCGGAGCTTCAAAAAATAAAGGACAACCCTGCCGAGATAGAGGAGCGTTTCTACAAAGACCTCGAATTCGGCACCGGAGGCTTGAGGGGGATAATCGGAGCCGGCACCAACCGGATGAATTTATATACGGTAAGAAAAGCTTCCCAGGGATTGGCGGATTATATTTTAAGAAAAGCCGGCGGAATAAACGGCAAAGGAATAGTAATAGCCTATGATTCAAGGCATATGTCCCGTGAATTTGCTCTGGAAGCGGCGTTGACATTTGCCGGGAACGGTATAAAAACCTGGCTTTTTGATGAATTGAGACCTACTCCCGAACTATCCTTCGCTGTGAGGTATTTGAAGGCGGCAGCGGGCATAGTTGTGACAGCGAGTCACAATCCAAGGCAGTATAACGGCTATAAGGTCTATGGAGAAGATGGAGCGCAGCTGTCGCTGGATGGGTCGGAAGCTGTGCTGGCTGAAATAGAAAAAATTGCCGACATTACAAGTATTAAGCCTATGGACAGGTCTATTGCCGAGAAGAAAGGCCTGCTGCAAATCATCGGAAGTGAAATGGATGATGCATATATCAAGAGTTTGAGAGCTCTTTCCGTTAATAGCAAAGTTGTAGATGCAGTATCGGATGATTTGAAGATAATATATACTCCGCTACATGGAGCCGGTAACAAGCCTGTAAGAAGGATTTTGACCGAATCAGGATTCAAGCGCGTCCTTGTGGTGAAAGAGCAGGAGCTTCCCGACCCGGATTTTTCTACTGTCAAATATCCGAACCCGGAAGAGAAGGGTGCTTTTAAACTGGCAATAGAACTGGCGTCTGAAGAAAATGCGGATTTTATAATAGGAACAGACCCGGATTGTGACAGAGTGGGAGTAGTGGCCAGAAATCTGAAGGGCGAATATGTGGTATTGTCCGGTAATCAGACAGGGTGCCTACTGATGGAATACATCCTTTCGCAGAAGAAGTCCGGAAATACACTGCCTCCAAATGGGTTTACGGTAAAAACCATAGTCACAAGCGAGCTTGGCCGGGTTATTTCCCAAAATTACGGGATAGATATGGTAGAAGTATTGACAGGGTTCAAATTTATCGGTGAAAAGATCAAGGAACTGGATGATTTCGGAGCCAATAAGTATATCTTCGGTTTTGAGGAGAGCTACGGATATCTTGCAGGGACGGAGGTACGGGATATAGACGGGGTTGTGGCATGCATGCTCATATGTGAAATGGCAGCATATTAC
>VEPD01000097.1 GCA_012027035.1 Ruminiclostridium sp.
GAATAAGAACGGGGAGGATCGTTTATTTGTACATCAACAAACTAAAGCTCCGGTATTTTAGAAATTATAAGGAATTGGATGTTGAATTCGGACAAGGATACAATATTATCTATGGTGACAATGCACAGGGGAAAACCAATATAATAGAAGCAATATTTTTATGTGCATCCGGAAGATCCCACAGGACTTCAAGAGATACTGAACTTATCGGATCCGAAGAAAACGGATATTATGTCAAGCTGGATATGTTCAAAGAAGATAGAGATTCTTCCATAGAAATGATATTTGAGAAAAATGAGAGAAAAAATATAAAAATCAACGAGATTCCTGTTAAAAAAATAGCAAATCTGATGGGACATCTTAATGTGGTGATATTTTCACCGGAAGACCTCTTTATCATAAAGGAAGGGCCTTCTGAAAGAAGAAGATTTATTGATATTACATTGAGTCAGCTTAAGCCATCCTATTTCCATGATTTACAGCAGTATTCCAAAATTCTTCTGCAAAGAAACATGCTGCTAAAGGTGATGGTCAATAAAAAAGAGCTTTTTGATACTCTTGAAATATGGAACAACCATTTAATAAAGACGGGATCAAGAATAATGAAGGTAAGAAATGAGTTTATTGGCATAATGGATGTAAAAGCAGGAATAAGGCATAAACAGCTTACAAATGAGGCGGAAAATCTGTCAGTCAGATATGTTCCATCTTTTAATGTAAAAAACATGTATGATTTGAATGATATAGAGGAAAGTTACAGAAAAACAATAGAAGCGGCAATAAAAAAGGAAATCATCAAGTGTACCACTTTATTCGGTCCACACAGAGATGATTATGATATCATACTGAATGGAATGAGTACTAAGATTTACGGATCCCAAGGGCAGCAAAGGACAGCGGTATTGTCCTTAAAACTTTCCGAAATAGATATAATGAAGGAAGATACGGAGGATTATCCTGTTCTTTTATTAGACGATGTGCTTTCGGAACTGGATAATAACAGGCAGGAATATTTGTTCGAAAACATTGGGAAAATTCAAACATTTATAACCTGTACAGATAAATCCTTTTTTAGGAAGGCGGATTCAAATGCGAAATTTTTCAATGTAGTGAACGGGACAGTTGTAAAAGGGATAGACTCTGTATAAAACAATTATTGCAACATGTATATTTGCACTAATAGTGTATTTAGGTTAGAATATAATCTGGGGAAATCGTGAGAGGTAAAGGTATATGTAATAAAGGAGGAAAAGGCTATGTTTTTGCATATTGGCGGTGATGTTGTAATTCCTATGAAAAACGTAATTGCTATTTTTGATATAGAGACTACAACTCTTTCCAAGGATACAAAGGAGTTTTTGAAAATTGCCGAGGAAGAAGGATTTATCGACGCGATCTCGAGTGATTTGCCAAAATCCTTCATCATTACCGAGATGGATAAAAAGAGCAAGATATATCTGTCACCCATATCGTCCGTTACTCTTCAGAAAAGGTCCGGATATATTGAAGATATCTCAAATATATAAATACTGAATTATGGAAATATATACGTGGAGGTTTGTATGTCGGAGAACGAAAAGATAAAGAATCAAGGTTATGATGAGAGTCAGATCCAGGTATTGGAAGGACTTGAGGCAGTAAGAAAAAGACCGGGTATGTATATTGGGTCAACTTCCTTAAGAGGACTTCATCACCTTGTTTATGAGATAGTAGCAAATAGTGTTGATGAAGCACTTGCCGGAAGGTGTGATGATATCGAAGTAGTAGTGCATCCTGACAATTCAGTTACCGTAACTGATGACGGAAGCGGTATACCTGTTGGGAATCACCCTAAAATGGGAATTCCGACAGTTGAGGTTGTTCATACCATATTGCATGCAGGAGGAAAATTCGGAGGCGGCGCATATACGGTTTCGGGCGGACTGCATGGCGTGGGAGCATCCGTTGTAAATGCATTGTCCGAATATATGGAAGTAGAGGTTTCAAGAGACGGACATGTTTACAGACAAAGGTATGAAAGAGGAATTACAGCGACACCTTTGCAGATGATAGGTAATACTGACGGGACCGGTACCAAAACGACCTTTAAACCCGACCCGCAAATATTTGAGGAGCTGGTTTTTGATTTTGATTCAATGATAGCAAGATACAGGGAAATGGCATTTCTGAACAAAGGTATAACAATAAGGCTTATAGATGAAAGGCCGGAAGAAAAGATAATAAAAAATCTTCATTATGATGGAGGGATTGTTTCTTTTGTACAATATATAAATAAGGATAAGGAAGTACTTCATGATATTCCTGTATTTATAGAAGGCAGAAAGGATTCTTCCACTGTTGAGATTGCCATGCAATATAATGACAGATATATAGAAAATATTTTCAGCTATGCCAATAATATTGCTACTACTGAAGGCGGGACGCATATGACCGGCTTCAAGGCAGCAATAACCAAAGTCATAAATGACTATGCCAGGAAGTACAATATTTTGAAAGAAAATGACAAAAACCTGATGGGCGAGGATGTAAGAGAAGGTTTGACGGCGATTATCAGCGTAAAACTCCTTGAGCCTCAATTTGAAGGACAGACTAAAACCAAGCTTGGTAATAGTGAAATAAGAGGTCTGGTTGAAAACGTGGTAAGTGAAAAAATGACGGATTTTCTTGAGGAAAATCCGTCTCTGGCAAAAATCGTCATGGATAAATGCCTCACCGCATCAAGGGCCAGAGAGGCAGCCAGAAAAGCCAGAGAACTGACTCGAAGGAAAACAGCTCTTGAATATACGACATTACCGGGCAAGCTGGCGGATTGTTCAGATAGAGACCCTTCGGTATGTGAGATATACATTGTGGAGGGTGATTCTGCAGGCGGTTCAGCCAAACAGGGAAGGGACAGGAAGTTCCAGGCTATTCTCCCACTTTGGGGGAAAATGCTCAATGTGGAAAAAGCCAGATTGGACAAGGTGTATGAAAATGAAAAGCTTATGCCGGTCATTACTGCTTTGGGGGCAGGAATTGGTGACGATTTTGATGTGACAAAGCTCAGGTATGACAAGGTAATAATTATGGCCGACGCCGACGTTGACGGCTCACATATAAGAACGCTGCTGTTGACTTTCTTTTACAGGTATATGAAGCCCTTAGTGGAATCAGGACATATATATATCGCACGCCCTCCTCTATTTAAGGTGTACAAGGCAAAAGAGGAAGCGTATGCATATACTGAAAAAGAAGTTGATAAAATACAGAAAGAAAAGGGATGGAAGAAGGAAGACTGCAATATTCAGCGATATAAAGGTCTTGGAGAGATGAGCGCGGAGCAGCTGTGGGAAACCACCATGAATCCTGAAAGTAGGACGATGTTGAAGGTGGAACTGGAGGATGCAATAGCGGCAGATGAAATATTCACTATCCTCATGGGTGACAAAGTAGATCCAAGAAAAGAATTCATACAGGAAAATGCGAAATATGTGACAAACCTGGATATATAAAGGAGCCGGAAGGCGCCTTTGTTTTTTATCTTTACTTTTTCTGGTTCTTGGAGCCCTTCCATGTTTCACGTGAAACAACGGGCTGAAGAGCTTACAGATAGGCGGCTAGAGAGGGATAGGGAAGGTAAGTGCAGCTGCCGAAGGTACAATAATCTGTGAAATGATGTGCATTTGTAGGATTATGTGAATTAGCGGGTGATGGGTGGACATGGCTGCAAAGTTATGCATCAGGTTCCGTCATGGGCAGGCTGTAATGTCCTGTCTCACTCCA
>VEPD01000283.1 GCA_012027035.1 Ruminiclostridium sp.
AGCTTGTCAATGTCTATTATGATGGGATACCACCAATAAGAGATCTTTCTTTCTTCAGAATAACACGGAAGCTTCTTAATACCATTCAAGCCTTAAAAGGCTGCATCATACATTTTTGCATATTTGAAACGTCTGGCAAGGTTCCAGTTGTCAAATCGCTTCAGTTCATTTATCCCTATAATCGATTGGATTTCAGTCATTCTGTAATTAAATCCGACACGGTTGTGTATATATGGAAGCTTTTCTTCAAGCGCAAGCATATTAAGCCGTGTCTTTACATCATATCCATGATCCCTGAACGAGCGGCATTCCCAGCCAAGATCCTCGTTATTGGTAACAACCATTCCGCCCTCTCCGCCTGTTGTGAAATGCTTGCTCTGGCAAAAACTGAAGCATCCGGCGTCGCCGATCAGACCTGCTTTGACTCCCTTATACTCCCCACCGAAGCATTGCGCACAATCCTCAATTATTTTCAGGCCGTAATTCTTTGCTATTACAAGTATAGATCCCATATCGGCAACAACACCATAAAGGTGTACAACAACAATTCCTTTAGTTCTCGGTGTAATAAGCTTTTCTATTGATGCAGGATCAATGGTATGATCATCTGTAACATCGGCAAACACCGGTATTGCACCAGCCTGCACTATTGAAAATGAAGAGGCGATAAAGGAGTATGACGGAACTATCACCTCATCTCCAGGCCCTATCCCAAGGCTGCTTATGGCTATATGCAATGCAGCAGTTCCATTCGTGCTGGATATGGCCATCTTTGCTCCGATCCATTGCCTCCACTGCTCTTCAAATTCCATACCCTTTGTACCGGTCCAATAATTCACCTTTCCGTTTTTTATCGGTTCCAGTACATCATTTAGTGTTTCCGGCGCAAATTGAGGCCACATGGGAAATCCTACCTCTGTAATTCCCGCGCCGTTCATAACCGTTTCATTTTTCATTTTGACCATCCTTTTTATAATTATTTTCTATTAGTACTACGTTTCGCTGTAGTATTAGTCCATATGATGGATTAATTGTTTGTCAACAATTTCTATGCAGTATAAATCAGAAAACCGGTACATGATTCAATTTTTACAAAATCTGAAAAGTACCCCTGCTCAAAAGTCCCGGAGTTTTAAATGCATTATCAAGCGTATACTTTGCACCTCCTAAATTGACAGCATTGCTGCTCAAGCTGGAATATCTGATGCCAACCAGGTTGATATTGGGCTTTAATTCAATATAACTCAAATGCTTTTTTATGCTGTTGAGAAAAACATCACCCAGCTTGACAATCTCCCCGCCGAAAACCACAACCTGGGGATTGAAAAGATTAATGACATTATTTGTTCCAAAGGCAAGCTTCTCAGCTATTTCATCCATGATGTCCATTGCCAGACCATCTTTATTATCAATAGCATATTTTATAACATCCAAATTGATTTTATTAAGATCATTCCCTATTATGCCTTTTATGATGGTTTCCCTTCCCGACATTATTGCAAATACAATTTTTTGAACCATTGCAGGAATACTTGACATGGTTTCCAGGCAACCTCTGTTTCCGCATTTGCATTTCGGACCATTCATATCAATTGAAACATGCCCGACTTCTCCCGCCATTCCGTGAGTTCCCCGGAACATGTTCCCGTCCATTATGATTCCGGCTCCGATACCGATATTGATATCAATAAAAATTAAATTCTTCACATCACTTTCGATACCAAACTCTTTTTCGGCATATGCACAAAAATAGGATTCATTCTCCAGAAAAACAGGGATATCTTTAAGTTTTTCCTTTATTTGACGACAAAAATCATTGTCGTTCCTGATAGGTACAACAGTAGAACTATAAACTCGGCACTCTTCCTGGTTGATCAATCCGGGTACTCCGATGGAAATTCCAAGAAGCTTGTTCTGCTGAATACCATGCTTGGATAGTATTGCTTCAATAGCTTCAGTCAATATCCTCCCAAGCCCTTCAAAATCTGAAATACCGTATTTTTGTTCATCAATCAGCCTGCATAACAGGTCGTACAGAGAACAACAAAAACCGTCTTCAATTATTTCAAAGGTAACAATGTAACAGCCAACCGCATTAATTTCAATCATAATCGGCTTCCTGCCGCTTGTAGTAGTTTTCCCGGCCCCACTCTCAATCACAACACCTTTTCGCAGCAATTCTTCGATTAACGACGATACTGTAGTCGGACTTAATCTTGTCCTTTGTGCAAGCTCCGCTCTGGACACGGATCCTTGCTTATAAATCAAATTGAATATCAAAGCCAGATTCGTCTGCTTTACAAGTTGCAGATTTGCAGTCTGTTTACCCGTATTTTTCAGTTTCTGAAAATTGACCATTTATATTTCTCCAGTATATGAACTAATTAAATTATACCATGTTCTGAAGTAAATGCAATAACTTTTGAAATTTGTTATGATTGGCCTTTTGTGATATCATTTAAAACAAAAACAGATCCGGCAATACTTTATATGATTTTCACGATAACACGGCAAAGAAAACACAGACAGATGAAATAACAGTGTCCAGCAACAGCTTGACAGCAAGATGTGATGGACTCATCCATTTGTTCCATCCCAGCTTGAACTGCAGAAAAAACGCTGCGGCTACAACCAACAGGAGTAAAAGGTACCAGAATGATTTGACAAACGACATATATATGACGATTGCGACATATGTCCTGGCAAGGATCCCCACATATTTTTCACCTTTTTCAAAAAACCTGTTGCCGTCCCTTTGGAAAAAAGCTGCAAGGATAAATTGAATGAAAACCGCCGAAAACGAGGTTACAAGTATAATAGCCATAAGGAATCTGGCAAAAGTAAAATTAATAAAATGCTGATTGTCGTAAACTGCAAACTGTGAAATCAAGTAAAGTATCAAAATATGAATCGACTGATCAAGCAGGAAACCGGCTAAATCAGGAAGGCGCAGCTTTATGGCAATTTCGGTTTTATAATAGTCCAGAAAGAAATGAATGACGCCATTTATTAGAACCATACCTAATAGTATAGCGCCAAACTGATATGTGAAAAAAATGGTAAACAAAGTAACTACAAGCACATGCAGCAAATTCCATCTCCAATGCCTGCCTTTGTTTTCAGCAATTTTATTTGTCTGTAATGCGAAGTCACCTGTCAGATGCCCCAGAAGTAAGTAAAAAAAAGCCATGTGCCACTCCGAATATATCATTAATTATTCAAATCAACTTATATGTAACATTTCACAAAACAAGCCCTTAATAAGGTTTTGCGAAAATATATTTATCCTGCTCTGGCAGAATTACTCAAATGAAAGACCCCCTGGACATATATCGTCAAGGGGGCCGGTTTTATAAAGTAAAAGTTTATGAAAAGGCATATCGTGAGAAATGCATTACTCTAAGCTTCTGACTCCTGACATGCACATTTATGTTCATTCCGGATGCCTTGTCATATAATAATCCATCATAAGTATGAGTACTTATGGTAACTTCCCTGTTGAAATCAGGTACGTCGGGAGTAAATACGATGTTGGCTTCACCGTTAACAGCATAAATCTCCACATTGATTACAATAGGCAATAACTCATCATCAATAAAATCCTTCGGAAATTTAATTGTAGCAAATCCTAATTTATATACTCCACCATTTTCAGTAACATTAATTTCACTTTTGTAAATTACAGGCTCTTGGCCGTCACTCCAGTTATGATTTGCAGCGTAAGCAGGTATTGTTGAAAATATGAACATCAGCAGCACCAGTATGACCGCTAGCTTTTTAAACATATTGCACCTCCAAAATAAACTTGTACCGATAATCTATCCTTCTATATTCTACCATATGTGAAGCTATGAAAAGAATGGTGTATAATACCCAATTTTCTTAATTCTTATAGGACTAAATTCCTATTTTCCATAGTAACGTCAGAACACGCCAAGCTCATTGCATCTCCTAAGGGCTTGTCCAGCAATAACTGTACCAAGCATTCCGGCTGATTTTCCGTTCGGCTTCGTTGTTGTCGGCTTAGATACACAAAGTATCTGCGCCTCCA
>VEPD01000204.1 GCA_012027035.1 Ruminiclostridium sp.
TGGAGGCGCAGATACTTTGTGTATCTAAGCCGACAACAACGAAGCCGAACGGAAAATCAGCCGGAATGCTTGGTACAGTTATTGCTGGACAAGCCCTAAGCTCACAAGAACGCGTCAGTTATCCAAAGCTTATCACGCATTCTCAGAAGCCTTCGCCCAGAACTTCTCTCACATCGGTCAAAATCACAAACGCATCGGGATCGGCTTTCACCACCAATTCCTTCAATTGCTGCAGCTGCCCTCTATGCAGCACACAGTAAAGAACGCTCTTCTCATTGCCCGTATACATACCCACACCCCTCAAAGCCGTCACTCCCCTATCCAGATCGGTCAATATCCTTTGCGCTATTTCTTCCGACCTATCTGAAATGATATAGACCGCTTTTGCAAAGTTCACGCCTTCCAGTATGGCGTCTATCACTTTGGTTGAAATATACAGTGATAGAATCGCGTAAAGCGCCAGCAGAAAACTTTTGAAGGATATTGCTGCAAATAATATTACGCTTGAATCTATAATCAGCAGCATCTGGCCCATGGTGAGCTGCGGAATGAAGTGATGCACAATTTTTGCAGCAAGGTCAGTACCCCCGGTAGTGGCGCCCGACCTGAATACCAAGCCCAGTCCAAGGCCCATGAAAAATCCGCCGAAAATTGAATACAGCAATAGATCCGGAGCGCCTGACATGCCTTCCGCCTTGGTCAGGTAAAAATTAACAAAATATGTAGTTACAGGTTCCGAGACGTCGATTGCCACTGAAAGAAATATGGTGCTGAAAAGCGTTTTCAATATGAACTTCCCGCCAATGAATCTTATCCCCAATAGAAAAAGCGGTACATTCAGTACAAGCATGGTAATTCCGACAGGGAACCTCTCCCCGCTGAGATAGTATATAACTGTTGCAATGCCTGTTACTCCGCCGGGAGCTATCTTATAAGGAACAAGGAAGAAATTGATTGCAGCTGCAGTTATCATCGAACCAAGTATTATCCAGAAATAATCCTTCCAATCCTTTAAAAATCTATTGAAACGTCCCATAAAACCTCCATGCCGCTTCCGTGACTTTTCAGGTCAAAAAGTCGTAAGGAAAGAGGAAAGAATGACCAGCCTGCCATTCAGGATGCTTCACGAACAGCTTCTATTGATATTGCTTACTCCAATGCGGACGCTGGTAATTCGCCGTCCGTGGCTCAGATACCAGCGCCGTCGGCATCGTGCCGACGGTTTGCCGCATTCGAGTTGCGTAATACCATAAGAAGCTGTAACGTTTGCAACATGAATGTCCTGCCGGCCACCTTCCCTCTTTCCTGGTAAAATTATACTTACCAGAATAGTCACCCGCTTTCTGAGTTTTATCATGCCCAATTACGCAGAAATATTGACAAATAGGGGACTATAAAATAAACTTTATATATCTTTTTGATAATGAAGATTTTATATAAGAAAAACTGGTGATTATATGAGAAAAACTATTGATATTCTGGGTATACAGGTGGACAGCATAGAAATGCAGGAAGCCATGGAAGTTATAAATAACTGGTTAACAGAAAAAAAAACGCACACCCTGTACACCCCGAATGCCGAAATATTGATGGCGGCACAAAGGGATCCGGAATTGAAGGAAATACTCAATAATGCCGATATGCTGGTGGCTGACGGAGCGGGAGTGGTGCTGGCCTCAAAAATCCTTCAACGGCCGGTCCCCGAAAAGGTCTCGGGAATAGATCTTGTAAAAAAGTCTTTTACCCGACTGTCAAAAGGTAGGAACCCCTACTTCCTGTTGGGCTCAAAACCCGGAGTTGCGGAGGCGGCAGCCGTAAATATCATAAATGAATATCCGGGCGTCATTATAGCAGGCTGCAGAAACGGATATTTTACAGAAAGTGAAGAGGATGAGATCATAGAACAAATAAATGCATCGGGAGCTGCCATTTTGCTGGTAGCCCTGGGTGCGCCAAGACAGGAAAAGTGGATTGCACGGAACAAAGACAGGCTTAAGGTGAAAATTTGCGCAGGCGTAGGCGGAACTCTTGACGTATTCGCAGGAACAGCAGCCCTGGCGCCCGAGTTTATGCGCAGGAGCGGCTTTGAATGGCTGTTCAGGCTTTATAAGGAGCCGCGGCGTGCGAAACGCATGCTGGATCTGCCCAGGTTTATGGCAAGGGTAATCAGCGCCAGGCTCCATGGCGGGTGATTTTGGCAGGTGGCACATTAATTACCAGACAAGCCTTTACTTTATTAAATCTTGATTCTGCCGCAAAAAGTCCAATGTGGAAACAAAATTCCGTCGACCCGTAAGGAATACGTCTGTGGAAAGTGGAGCAAAGAGCTGCTTTAGAGACATTTCCCCGCGCGACATCTTTCCGATGCTATCGAAATTTTGTTGGAACATGAGTTTTTGCGGTAGAATCTATCTTAAACTCAGTTTTTAATGTTACGACATCATTCTTATCTATGTTGAATTGAATAACATTCTCATCATGACCAATTAGTTCATTTTGTTTTTCCTCCACCAGATTTGTCAGATACACCCTGCCAATCCTGACGAAATTGAATTTTACCATCACTACAGAGGCTTTATCAGCCATGTTCCAAA
>VEPD01000429.1 GCA_012027035.1 Ruminiclostridium sp.
TGGAGGCGCAGATACTTTGTGTATCTAAGCCGACAACAACGAAGCCGAACGGAAAATCAGCCGGAATGCTTGGTACAGTTATTGCTGGACAAGCCCTAAATCCCAGGTATGGCAGTACTGGCTCTGACAATCAGGTTATCGGCAGATACGTAATGATTTGCCACACTGATTTTCTCTATTTTTTTAATGAGTAAATCAATGGCGATCCTGCCCATTTCTACCTTGTCGATTTTTATTGTGGTTAATGAGGGATCAATGTACCGCGATAGAATAATATCGTCAATACCAATCACGGAGATATCCTTCGGGATATTGAGAGAGTGGCTTTTCAAGCACTTCATTGCACCGATGGCATAAATGTCCGCCGAGCAAAAGACAGCGGTAGGCAGTTGCCCGGATGCAAAGATATTTTCCATGCACTGCCTGGCTGACATTTCATCATTTGCACCAAACTGAATCCAGGAAACAGGCAGGGCGGTTTTGCTTTCTTCGATTGCCTTTTTAAAGCCGGTAAATGTCCGGTCAGTATACTGAGCCAACATGCTGTTGCCTAGATAGGCAATCCGGGTATGGCCGAGGCTGGTTAAATATTTCGTTGCCGTATAGGCCGCAACAGCATAATCCGTGCTGATACTTAAAATATTGCTGTCAGGGCAGTGTGTATCTACGACAATGAACGGGATATCGAATTCTTTGATTGAGCGGATAATCAGCGGGCCAATATCACCGTAAAAAATGATCCCATCTATATCTCTTGATTTGATGACATTTGGCAATATAACGAGATCATCTTCGACGGATACCGCAGCAAACAACAGATTGTATCCCAGCGTCTCGCATTCGTGCATGATTACAGTATTCAACTCTGAATGAAAAAGGTGCTCCAGTGGAGAAATGCTCTTTTTAAACAACACTGCAATGTTATTGGTCTTATGGAACAACAGTCTTCTGGAATTGGGATTGGGAGTATATTGCATCCTTTTTACGATCGCATCCACTTTTTTGCGCGTTTCGTCACTGACGCCCTTCCTGTTGTTCAGCACAATGGATACGGCAGATGGAGAAACACCGGCGAGCTTTGCAATTTCCTTGATTGTTAGTTTTGGCATGCCTCCATTACCTCGTACGTTTTGTTTAAATAAATGGTTTTACTTATTTATATCTGGTATTATAACGCGGATACGACAATTTATCAACATTTCAATGTGAATTATAAGTAATTATAAGTACTGAAATGAGAAATTTATATTGCTGTTGACAGACAATTTACAGCATGATACGATTCATATAACAACTAAAAGCATTTAGTGATGGCACAACAACAATTAAGGGGGGAAAGCGCCATGAATGAGAAATTGGCAATTCAGGGTGGTCCAAAAGCCAAAACGACACCAAACTATCCCATGTATCCGGGAGGACTGGAGATAGGCGAAGAGGAAAAGAAGCAGGTCATGGAAGTGCTGGACAGGAAATACCTTTTCAGGTATTATGGCCCGGAATGCCATCCGTCCAAGGTAAAGGAATTTGAAAACAGGTTTGCGCAAAAGGTGGGTTCAAAATATGCATTGGCGGTCAATTCCTGTACGTCAGCTCTGATTTCCGCCCTGGTTGCCTGCGGTGTTGGTCCCGGTGATGAAGTCATAGTGAACGGGTATACATTTTTTGCATCCTGCGCTTCCATTGTAGGCGCAAAAGCGATTCCGGTCATTGCTGAGGCAGATGAGACATTGACGATTGATCCGGACGATATTGAGAAAAAAATAACACCTTCCACGAAAGCCTTGCTGGTTGTACACATGAGAGGCGTTCCCTGTGATATGGACAGGATCATGGCGATAGCTCAAAAAAACAATTTAAAGGTGATTGAAGATTGTGCACAGGCTCTGGGTGGCACATACAAAGGGAAATATCTGGGAACCATCGGCGACTGCGGCTGCTACTCCTTCCAATACCATAAGATTATCACCGCAGGTGAAGGCGGTATGGTGGTCACCAATGATGAGAGGCTTTATGACAGATGCATGGGCTACCATGACACGGCGGCCTGCTGGAGGCCGGACCGGTTTGCCGAGCAGCGTTACGAAGGCGAGCTTTTCTGCGGCGTGAACTTCAGGATGAGCGAGTTGACAGGCGCAGTCCTGCTGGCGCAATTTGGCAAGCTGGACAAACTTCTTTCACTGATGAGAAGAAACCAGAAAAGAATCTTGGATCAGATCAAGGATACAAAAGGCATCAGGGTCAGGCCGGTAAACGATGCCGGGGGTGACGTCGGCATTTGCCTGATGTTCTATCTGGACAACAAAGTCAAGGTGCAGCCTTTTGCGGAAGCGCTTAAAGCAGAAGGCGTCAATGCTGCAGGCGTGTTTAATTCCGGAATTCCCGACTGGCATATTTATGCCCACTGGAAACATGTACTTGAAAAGAAGACGCCGACGTCGGAAGGCTGTCCATGGACATGTCCGTATCACAAGGGCATGCCTGTGGAGTACTCACCGGACATGAATCCCAACACACTGGAATACCTTAGCAGGGTTATCCACCTGGATATACCTTCACAGTTGACTTTGGAAGATTGTGATATGATTGCAAAGGGTATCAATAAAGTTGCTGCCGTATTGGCCTGAAGGTGAGACAGGAGGTGTATGAGATGATAAAGTTTTCGTTATGTATCGAGCCGGTTTTGGCAGAGATAGATTTTTATGACCGCATCAAGGTAGCTGCAGAGTTGGGTTTGGATGCCATTGAATTCTGGGATACCGAAGGAAGGGATGTTTCCAGGATAGGCAGGCTGGCCACTGAAAATAATTTAAAAGTAGCTATCTGCTGTGTAAAAGGAGCCTGGAGCAAACGGATGAACCTGCCTGCCCCGTTTGTGGTTGAGAATGTGAAGGAATCCGTAAGGCTGGCGAAGGAGATGGGCTGCAACTCCTTGATTGCATTATCCGGGGATGTCGAAGGAAAGGCAGATTCCCAGAAGAACATTCTGATCGAAAATCTCAAAAGGGTAGCAGATATCCTTGTCAAAGAAGACGTGACTTTAAACCTGGAAGCGCTTAATTCCCTAGTAGATCACAAGGGCTACTACCTGGATTCCTCTTCCATAGGTTTTGAAATTGTGAAATGCGTTGGCTGTGACCATATTAAAATATTATTTGATGTATATCATATGCAGATTATGGAAGGCAACATTATTGAAAATATTACAAAGAATACCGGCGTCATAGGACATTTTCATTCAGCCGGAGTTCCGGGAAGGCATGAACATTTCAATGGTGAAAACGATTATCACAGCATATTGAATACTGTTGATAAAAGCGGCTATAACAGGTTTTTTGGTCTGGAATACTGGCCGACCTATGACAACAAGCAGTCCATTGCAGATGTGATGAAATATTTGAAGGGATAATCGCGTCTGGAGACAGAGGGATAAATTTAGATTGAGAAGAGGGATGGATGTGTCAAGGATTAAGGTTGGAATCATTGGAATGGGGTTTATCGGTGTGAGCCATATCGATGCTGTTCGAAGGATTGGCTTTGCCGAGTTGGTTGCAGTAGCCGATGTTAATTATACGCTGGCGAAAAAGAAAGCGGATGAGTATTACATACCGAAATGCTTCAAGACAGTAGATGAATTGCTTGCCGACACTGAAATTCAAGTAGTGCACAACTGCACACCCAACAATCTGCATCAGGAGGTTAACGAGAAAATCATCAGGGCAGGAAAACATGTATTTTCTGAGAAGCCACTGGCCAGATCAAGTGCTGAATCCGCATCGACGCTGAAGCTTTTGGATCAAACTTCAGGCATCGTCCATGGGATGAATTTCATTTACCGCATGAATCCGCTGGTCCAGGACATGAAGCAAAAGGTGAAAAACGGCGAAATAGGCGACGTGAAGCTGGTGTATGGGACATACCTGCAGGATTGGCTTTTGTTCGAAACTGACTATAACTGGAGGATTGAGCCCGAGATCAACGGACCGTCCAGGTGCGTAGCCGATATCGGTTCCCACTGGATGGATGCGGTTCAGGCGGTAACAGGGGCTAAAATCACAGAAGTCTGTGCCGACCTTGTAACCACCATTCCGGTGAGGAAGAAGGCAAAAGGCCAGGTGGAAACTTTCTCGATCAATACCAATGCGGAATATGAGGACAGGGAAGTGAAAACCGAGGATTACGGCGCAGTGTTGATTAAGCTGGACAATGGCGCTCATGGGGTGTTCTGTGTTTCGGAGGTCAGCGCGGGACGAAAATGCCGTCTGGATTTTGAAATTGACGGTACAAAATCAGCGTTGTACTGGAATCAGGAGATGGCTGACCAGATGTGGGTGGGCTTCAGGGACAGGGACAACAGCCTTGTTTTGAGAAATTCCCAACTGATGGCGCCGGAAGCAAGGCAGTACACCTATCTTGCAGCAGGGCATCCCGAAGGCTGGAACGACGCCATGAGAAACAATGTGTACAGCTATTACAAGTTCATCCGGGATGGCAAGGCCATAGGCAAAGACCCGTGCGACTTTGCCACCTTTGAAGATGGACACTATATTATGAAGCTGACAGAAGCAATTTTAAAGAGTAATGAAACGAGACAGTGGATCAAATTATAAGAATAGCTTTAGCGTCAGAAGGGGATATCCGATAAAGCAGAGGACAGAGGAGGTTATAAAGATGTCACAGTTCAAATTTTCCGTAGGACCGTGGAACGTGCATGAAGGCGCCGATGCATTCGGGCCTGAAGTAAGAGGATCAATCGCGTTTGAGAAGAAGGTTGCGAAATTCAAGGAGATCGGATTCGATGCCGTTCAGTTCCATGATGACGATGCAGTGCCGGTTATGAACGGTCTAAGCGATGCGCAAATCAGGACAAAGGCCCGGGAAGTGAAAAAAGTTCTTGACAACAACGGCATGGCGACTGAGTTTGTCGCACCAAGGTTATGGATGGATCCGAGGACAGTAGATGGGGGATTCACCTCAAACAGTAAGGAGGATAGGGAATTCGCATTATGGCGTGCTTACAAATCAATAGACATTGCCAACGAACTGGGCTGCGACAAAATTGTGTTGTGGCTTGCCAGAGAAGGCACACTGTGTGCGGAGAGCAAAAGTGCGGTAGAAAGTGTCAAAAGGTTGATTGAGGCTATCAACAAA
>VEPD01000474.1 GCA_012027035.1 Ruminiclostridium sp.
GGGTTTGGGCTGCTAAAGCTGGGCAATGCAGGTGGAAGCCATAAGGAGGCTGTCATCAGGCAGGATGGGAAAATCATAAGAAGAATAGACCTGGATACTGTTATTAAGCCTGAAGAGATAATAATCAAGGATGATTACACAAACAGACTGTTGGTTGAAAAAGGCAGAATACGGTTTGTAGATGCGGACTGCCCCAATAAGGATTGCGTAAAAACAGGCTGGCTGAGTGAAAAAGGCTCTGTTGCTGTCTGCCTTCCAAATAAGGCAATGATAAATATTGAGGGTGCAAACGTAGAAATTGACGGTGGGACTTTCTAATCAGAAATCAGAAGTCAGAAGTCAGAAGTCGGAAGTCAGAAGTCGGAAGTCGGAAACTAGAGGCTGGAGGATAGAAACTAGAAGCTGGAGATCAGAGACCGGAGACCGGAAAGGTTTATTTATGAAACAGACAAAACATCTTGTATTACTTGCTCTTTTTGTATCCCAGGCTCTGATACTGTCAATAATCGAGTCCTGGATTGCAATACCTTCACCTGTTCCAGGTGTAAAACTGGGACTGGCAAATATCATTACGCTTGTGACGATTGTTTTTTTCAGCTTGAGGGATGTATTGGGTGTAGTTACTGTGCGGACTCTGTTGGGTTCCTTGCTGGGAGGCGGGCTTGTTCTTTTCCCCTTCAGTTTTGCAGGCGGCTTGCTTAGTGGTATTGTCATGTATATATTATATAAAAAAACAGGTAAGTCCTTCAGCCTTTTGGGTATAAGCATCGCCGGAGCAATTACCCACAACCTTGGCCAACTGGCAGTGGCTGCTGTTATGACCGGTGGTTTTGCAGTATTCGGCTATTTGCCCGTACTTATGGTTTCCGGTATAGTAATGGGATGCTTTATCGGGCTTGTGACAAATCTCTTAATAAATGCACTCAAAAAAACCAGGATGTTTGTTTAAAGTAAGAATTGGATAATTTAATCATATTGGCGGTGAAGTGTTTTGTGGAAGAAGTACCCGGAAATCCGGTTTGAACTGGAACAGGTTGAAAAGTTTATAATAGAGAACTCGTCATCGAGGAATAAACTGCTTTCAAAAATATCACAGGAATTGGCCATGTCGGGAGGGAAACGTCTCAGGCCCTCTTTTGTTATAATTTCGGCTAAATTTGGGGAGTATGACAGCCAGAAGCTGCTTCCGCTTGCGGGAGCAATTGAGATTCTTCATATGGCTACCCTGGTGCATGATGATGTTGTGGACCAGGCCAGTCTCAGAAGGGGAAAGCCTACTGTCTCTGAGAAATACGGTATTGATATGGCTGTCTATACGGGGGATTTTCTTTTTACCAAGGCAGTCCTGATGCTCTCTAAAAATGTATCAACCGATAAGCTGGATTACATCGCAAGGGCGGTCAAAACCGTATGTGAAGGCGAAGTTGACCAGTTGTGCGAACGTTTTGATACAAATGTAACATTTCGCTCATATTTGAAAAGGATAAGTAAAAAGACTGCGGGTCTCTTTGGTGCAGCATGCCTTATAGGCGCCGACGCCGGAGGATGTGCTCCCGAATTATCGAAAAAGCTTGCCAGATTCGGATATTATTATGGCATCGCTTTTCAGATAAGGGATGATATGCTGGATTTTTTATCGAATACCGATGCTTCAGGTAAGCCTGTGGGAAACGATATTATAAAAGGAGTGTTTACGTTGCCTGTTATTTATGCAATATCCGGAAATGATACCATTAAGGAAATTTTCTCAAAAACATTATGTAATAAAGAAAAAAATCTTGATAATAAAGATATTGCAGCGATAAGAAGGCTTGTCATTGAAACAGGAGGCATGACTTCGTCGGGTGAGATGCTGGCGACATATATTGCGCGCGGCCTGAAAGTTGCCGACAGTCTGCCGGATAGTCAGTATTGCGATATTTTCAGGGAGCTTATAGCAAACTTGAAAGTGTAAAATTTACCTATATGTATTGAAAAGTGATACATGAATCAAAAAGCTGCCGAGCTAGAGGAATTTTTTGGGAGTTTGAAGAGAATTTCAGAAAAATATCTGATTGATTTTTATATAACAATAAACGTAAATGCAGATGAAGTGCCGGAATTTCTAAAGGAATTTGCAGAAAAATTAAATTAATAGCATTATAAAACTGGAAGGAAGTAAATCAGAATTGCTTCAATAGATCTCATATAAGGGTGTAATTGAGTTATTTGCAGATGATTCCGAATTAATTCCTACTAAGCATATAGGATTAATATAAATTATTTTCAAAACCTATTGACATAGAAAGAATTTCCTATTAATATATTACTAAACCTATTGAAATACTTGGGTTAAATAGATTATATTGAAGGAGAGTAGTATATGAGGAAATTTGAAAGTAAAAAGCTTGTAGTAATACATAGTCTGATTGTAACTCTAATAATAGCAGTTTTAGCTTCGTTTACAGGCTGCAATGGAAAGTCCGCCGGTAACGGACAGAATACATCCACAGCAGGAAAAGCTGAAGATTCCAAGTCTGTAACACTTCTCAACGTATCCTATGACCCTACCCGTGAGCTTTATCAGGAATACAATGCCGCATTTGAAAAGTATTGGAAGGACAAAACAGGGCAGGATGTGACCATACAGCAGTCGCTCGGAGGGTCAGGCAGCCAGGCGAGGACGGTAATCGACGGGAATGAAGCGGATGTAGTGACTCTGGCTCTGGCGTATGATATTGATTCCATAAATAAAAATAAAGAGATACTTAATAAAGAATGGCAAAAACGTTTGCCAAACAACTCTACACCCTATACCTCAACAATAGTTTTCCTTGTAAGAAAGGGAAATCCAAAGAATATAAAAGACTGGGATGACCTGGCGAAGCCCGGGATACAGGTAATTACGCCAAATCCGAAAACTTCGGGCGGCGCCCGCTGGAATTATCTGGCGGCCTGGGGCTATTCCCTGAAGAAGAATGGTAATGACGTCCAAAAAGCAAAAGCTTTTGTAGAAGCAATATATAAAAATGTACCGGTGCTTGATTCGGGAGCCCGGGGTTCAACCACCACCTTTGTTGAACGCGGTCTGGGAGATGTGCTTGTAACATGGGAAAACGAAGCCTTCCTTTCAATCAATGAGCTTGGCAGGGATAAATTTGAAATTGTTGTTCCTTCATTAAGCATTCTGGCTGAGCCTCCTGTAGCGGTTGTTGACTCTGTGGTTGATAAAAAAGGGACCCGCAAGGCAGCCGAAGCTTATCTTGAATACCTGTACAGCAGCGAGGGACAGGAGATAGCGGCAAAGAATTATTACAGACCGAGGGATGAGGCGGTTGCAAAAAAGTATGAATCACAGTTTCCGAAAATAGAGCTCTTTACCATCGATGAAGTTTTCGGAGGCTGGAGCAAGGCGCAAAAAGAGCACTTTAACGATGGCGGAGTATTTGATCAGATTTATATAAAAAAGTAAGATAAAACAAAAGTGAACGGTCCCGATGTTTTCATCAAATTCATCGGGATCGTTCAAACCAGGTGGGGTGAGTGCATGAATCCGGCAATAAAGCCGTTAAAATTAAAGCAGCAAAGCGTCATACCAGGCTTTGGAATTACAATGGGTTTTTCTCTGACGTATCTTGTCTTGCTGGTCTTGATTCCAGTTTCTATGGTTTTTTTAAACAGTGCGAACATAGGCTTTGCTAAATTTTGGGAAATAGCTTCCTCCGAAAGAGTACTGGCTTCGTTAAAAATCTCTTTCGGCACTTCTTTTTTAGCGGCTTTGGTAAATGTGATTTTCGGATTACTTATCGCATGGGTTCTTGTAAGATATACATTTCCAGGCAAAAAAATCATGGACGGCTTGATTGATTTACCCTTTGCCCTGCCCACGGCTGTCGCAGGCATTTCACTTACCACTCTTTATGCCCAGAACGGATGGCTGGGAAAGCTGTTTGCACCGCTGGGAATAAAAATATCATATACTCCACTGGGAATAACTATTGCCTTGATTTTTATCAGCTTCCCATTCGTTGTAAGAACGGTGCAGCCGGTTCTGCAAAGCATTGACACAGAGGTTGAGGAAGCGGCTGCATGTCTTGGAGCAACCAGGCTTCAAGCCTTTTGCAAAGTTATTGTCCCTGAACTGCTTCCGGCGATGATAACAGGTTTTGCACTGGCATTTGCCAGGGCTTTGGGCGAATACGGGTCGGTTGTATTTATTTCAGGCAATATGCCGATGAAAACTGAAATAACGCCTTTACTGATCAGGACCAGGCTGGAACAATACGACTATGCAGGCGGCACCGCTGTTGCAGCAATTATGCTTGTTCTTTCATTTATAATGTTGTTGCTTATCAATGCTTTCCAGTGGTGGGCAGGCAGCAGACATAAGGAGTGATATGTTAATATGGCCGGAAGTATAAATATAAATGTACGCATGAACATGACAAATCAAACTCAAAAGAGAACGCCTAAAGACTCAAAAGTTATTCGGATACTGCTTATAACAACCGCTCTGATATTTTTTGTGTTGATACTCCTGATTCCGCTAATCTCGGTATTTGCAAAAGCCTTTGAACAGGGAGCAGGCGTATACTATGCCGCAATTAGTGATCCTGCCGCCTTGAAAGCAATAGAGCTGACTCTTTCTACAATAGCAATAGTTGTACCGGTCAATACCGCATTTGGACTGATAGCAGCCTGGACGGTGGCTAAATTCAAGTTTAAAGGCAAAAATCTATTGGTGACTATTATTGATTTGCCCTTTGCAATTTCACCTGTTGTCGCCGGTCTGATATTTGTCTTGCTTTTCAGTACAAGCCACGGCCTGCTGGGCCCTCTTTTAAACGCCTGGGGCTTGAAAGTAATCTTTGCGCCTCCCGGTATTATTCTTGCCACATTATTTGTAACTCTGCCTTTTGTGGCGAGAGAACTGATACCTTTAATGGAAGCCCAGGGAACTGCGGAAGAGGAAGCGGCGCTCACGCTGGGAGCGAGCGGCTTCAAAACCTTCCGGCTGATAACGCTTCCCAATATCAAGTGGGCGCTTTTGTATGGCGTTATGCTTACAGCCGCCAGAGCGGCGGGAGAGTTTGGCGCTGTTTCGGTTGTCTCGGGACACATAAGGGGACTTACAAACACAGTGCCGCTCCATGTTGAAATATTGTACAACGAATACAAATTTTCCGCTGCTTTTGCAGTAGCCTCGCTTTTGACGGTAATTGCAATTATCAACCTGATTATCAAGAATATTTCCGATTGGAAGATAAAACAGCAGGCTAAAGCTTAGGAGGGTTGGATATGAGCATTGAGATATCAAATATTACAAAGTCTTTTGATTCATTTAAAGCGCTGAATGGAATCGATCTTAAGATAAATACTGGAGAGCTGGTCGCTCTGCTGGGGCCATCAGGTTCCGGAAAGACTACGCTTTTAAGAATAATTGCAGGACTGGAAACGCCCGACGCCGGCAGTATTATTTTTGACGGTGAAGATAATACCGGGAAAAGCACCCAGGACAGAAAGGTTGGCTTTGTGTTCCAGCACTATGCTCTTTTCAGACAGATGACTGTTTTTGAAAACATAGCCTTCGGTTTAAAGGTAAGGCCTTCAAAGTTCCGGCCCAGTAAGGAAGCTATCAATAAAAAGGTTTCGGAATTGTTGTCGCTGGTAAAGATGGAGGAGCTGGCAAAACGTTATCCTGCGCAGCTTTCGGGCGGCCAGCGCCAGAGAATCGCACTTGCAAGGGCTCTGGCTGTAGAGCCGAAGGTCTTATTGCTTGACGAGCCTTTTGGAGCTCTGGATGCAAAGGTAAGGAAAGATCTCCGGAGATGGCTCAGAAAGCTGCATGACGAATATCCTATCACAAGTGTTTTTGTTACTCATGATCAGGAGGAAGCGCTTGACATTGCCGACAGGATTGTTATTTTTAACCAGGGAAAAATCGAACAGATAGGTACGCCTGAGGAAGTATATGACAATCCTGTCAATCCTTTTGTTTATAATTTCCTAGGAAATGTAAACCTGTTTCACGGCAGAGTGCATAACGGAAAGATTGAATTGGGAGCCATAAAGCTTGATGTGCCGGAGTATGCGGCAACCAGCAATAAGAATGCCATAAGCTATATCCGTCCGCATGATATTGAAATAAGCCTGGAACCGCATGGAGATGGGTATATTGCCGTAGAGATAGCTTTCATCAGAGCTGTCGGCCCTATAGTAAACCTTGAGCTGAAAAGACTGGATGGTGGAGAATTCATCGAGGCTGAAATCAGTAAAGATATCTATAGAAAGCTTGAACTGAAAGAAAATCAAAATGTTTTTATAAGACCAAAGGACTTCAAGGTTTTTATACCTGATGATTATATAATATAAGTGTCTTAAACTTTTATTTGCTTATCAAAATTGTAATTATGGGGATATTATATTAAGCGTAAAAAATTGTTTTTACGAAATAGTTGTTTTATCATCGGAGGGATTATGGATAATAATGCAATAAACCATTTAAATACGCTTCTCAAAGGTGAACAAATGGCCGTTGAATCATATGAGAAGTTCATCAGGGCTTCAGAGGAAGGTAAGATAAAATCCGGACTCCGGGAAATACAGCATGACCATAGGGAGCATGCGGCAAAACTTGCCGAAAGGATACAATCCATCGGCGGTATACCGGAGTATGGCACCGGAATAACCGGAGTGATTTCACAATTAAGGCTTACACTTGAGACAAAAAACAAAAATGACTCTGTTGAGATACTTAAAAAAGCATATGATGGAGAAGATAAAGGGATTGCCATGGCTGAGAAAATTGTAAAAAGCGAACTGGATGAAGAAAGCAAAAAGCTGTTGGATAAAGTATTATCTGCGGATCATGACCATTTGAAAAGCATGCTTTCTTTACTGACAGAATATGGTTATCAGTACCATGTACAATGAAATATTAACGATATCCGAGGTGAAATTATGCCTGAAAAACTGGTGGAAGTGATAAGATCGGAGCTTGTGGAAAGCATACATGCAGGAAGCATCGTAGTTGCGGCGTCTAATGGAAATGTAATATATCAATTGGGTGATTCAGGCAGAGTGACCTATTTCCATTCCTCTGCCAAACCAATACAAGGTATAGCTATGCTGGAAGCAGGCATTGCGGAAAAATTCCGACTTGATCTGAAAGAAATAGCTCTTTTGATTTCTTCCCACAGTGGCGAAAAAGAACATATCGAAGTATTAAAGAGCATTATGGAAAAAATAGGCGTAGACGATGAGATTCTTGAATGTGGGATTGCAGAGCCGGTGAATAAGGATGTACTTAAGGAACTGTTATCTGCCGGACTTTCTGTAACAAAGCTGCATACCAACTGTTCAGGAAAGCATCTGGGCTTCATTGCAGCATCAAAGGTCATGGGATATCCTCTGGAAGGGTATTATAGGGCAGACCACCCCATGCAGAGAACTGTAGCAAAGATAATTGCAGAGTTCAGCGGAGCAAAACCTGATATTATTACAAACGGAATAGACGGATGCAGCGTACCGGTTTTTGCAATGCCGTTAAGGAACATGGCGATTTCCTTTGCCAATCTTTGCAATCCCGGATTTAGGGGAGGTAAATACAGCAAATCACAGAATTACATCACGAGTGCAATGACAATGTACCCTGAAATGATTGCAGGAAAAGGAAGAATAGATACTGAGCTTATGAAACGCTGCGGAAGCAGGGTAATTGGGAAAATAGGCGCTGAAGGCGTGTATTGTGCAGGAATACTTGGAAAAGGCATGGGAGCGACGATAAAAATAGAGGACGGTTCTGCCAGAGCAGTAGGCCCGGTAATAATGGAACTGCTGCTGCAAATGAAAGTGATTACCGAAGATGAAGCTGAATGTATGAAAGGGTTCTGGAATCCGCCGGTCTTAAACAATAAAGGCGAGGTTATCGGCGAAATAAAGCCGGTATTCAAGCTTAAACACTAAGGTAGGGACAGGGGGGACGTGGGACAGGAGAACTGTCCCGTTGTCCCCAGGTTTGCAGTTATTTACCACCTGCTTCTGGAATTCCTGCCACCCCCGAAATTATTCCTTTGAATTTTCCTGGTTCTTCTGCATTCAGGACATCTTTGAGGGTCGTTTTCCAGTCCCTTTTCCTTATAGAAAGCCTGTTCACTCTCATTAAAAATAAAATCCGAATTACAGTCCCTGCAAGTTATTGTTTTGTCTGCCATTTAAAAAAGCCTCCGTTTTATTTGTTTGGCACTATTATTTCCTTAAATATTTTAATTATCCAGATTTCTTCTCATATGATTTTTCTATCGACTGTATGTTTGATAATGCAACTCTTCCTTTGATATCGGTCAATACAGGGTTCTTTTCGGTTATTACCTTTTCAAGCTCCAGGATGGAAAAATCCAATTTTCCTGCGTCCGTTTGCTGTTCTTTTCCGAAAGTATTCTTAAGAAGCGACCAGGAAGCGTTGATCATTCCTGCATCCTTTATTGCCTGTTCCCAGCTGCCGGTTATGGAATCCAGAATAGTATTGCGAATGAGATATCGCATCCTTTTTATCTCCGGCGACATTTCAGTCCTATAAACCGAATACAAATCGAAAACACACCCATAAAGAGCATTGGCAGTACTCAAGGTTTTGATTTTGTCCTTGCTCTTTATTGTATTTGTAAGTGTATTCAGAGCATTGCTGAAATTGCCGGTTATTTTAGGATCAGCGCCTTTTTTAACAGCGTCGGGCATAAAATCGTTCCATTGATAATGCAGGTTGCTTATTATTGGTTCAATTTCCTTCCAGGGGTCCTGCTTTTCGGGCTGAGACGCTTTTCCCTGTTGCCCGGCAGGTTGTTTTCCGCCTTGAGACTGTTGCCCTGCCTGGCTTGGATTATTTCCGCCTGAATCCTTGGAAGCTGTTTGTTGTTGGGTGCTCTCCTGCTGTTTCTGGTCTTTTTGGCCATCCTCCTGTTTTTTTTCATCCTCAACTGTAACAAAAGGACCATCCAGCGTCTTAAATATCTTTTCGATATTTGACTCAATGGACTTCAGCTTCTGAGGGGCCTTTTCAAATTCCTGCTTCCCAGTGCCCGACTGCTGCTGAGGTGAAGGTGTCTTACTGCTTTGCCCGCATGCCGCAAAAAACGATACTATTAACAGGGCTGCAAGCCATACTTTTGTATTATTGGTAAATAGACGTCTTATTCCCATTTTTAAGCCTCCCATCTGCTGAAACATTATCTGCCAGTTGCAAGATTAAATAACATATTAATCTTTCAAACATAGTATTGGTAAATAATCTGCTGAAAATACCAGTGGAGGTGCAGACTAAGTTATACAAAGAATGCAAAAATTACATAAAGGGTTTTTGAAAGTCATGTCTAATATATAACGTTATGAAAGTCATTATACCGGTAGAGATACCGACTGAGTGCAGAGGAACTGGGGGAACTGAAAATGAAGGTCACTGTTAATTTGTGGTCAAAAAAGACAGGAGAAATAAAAAGATTCCTGGAAAA
>VEPD01000137.1 GCA_012027035.1 Ruminiclostridium sp.
GGTATAGTGTTAGACGACATTATACTTGGGAGGCGGAAAGGTAATGGTGAAAGGGAAGATGTTCAATGAAATACAAGCTTACAAGCAAATAGGGTATACAATTAGAAAAAGAGTGGAGGCGCATAAGAGGCAGATATATCAAGGCTCACCCGCTTTGTGAGGAGTGCCTGAAGAATAGTGAAACAACTGCCTTGCTAAAGAGGTGCATCATATCACCCCGCTTTCAAAGGGTGGCGACAACAGCGATGAGAACCTTATGTCATTATGCACCAGCTGCCACAGCACGATTACTGCTAAAGAAGGCGGCAGATGGCAAAAGAAAACCGCCCAATAAACATCGAGCGGTATATACCTTGGTTTATAGTTAAAACAGGTCGCTGTGTGTTCCTGTACGTGTCAATGACAAGATCAGGATTTCCTTTTCGATTTTGTAAACGAGCAGCCAGTCAGGTGCTATATGGCATTCCCTATGCCCGGTATAGTTACCTGTCAAGGCATGGTCGAGATACTTCTGTGGAAGGATTTGTTCTTGAACGAGAAGCTCAAGCACTTCTTCAAGCAGCTTGATATCATACCCACGTTTTACAACCGTTTTGAAGTCCTTCTTGAACCTGCTTGAGTACCTGATTTTAAGCATTTAAATCCTCCATCAGCGCTTTTACGCTGTCGAAGGGTTTACTCATGTTGCGGTTATTATTGACATCATCAATTGCCGATAATGTTTCGGTATTGGGCTTTTCAATACGGAGGTCGAAAGGAATGCCGCCGTAACGGACGGAATAACGGAGGAAGATATTCATAGCTGTGGACATGTTAAGCCCCAGATCGGAAAACACAGCTTCCGCCTTGCGTTTTAAATCCTCATCGACACGGATGTTTAGGTTGGTTGTGTTTGCCATGGTAACAGCTCCTTTCTATGATTACATTATAATATATTATATGGAAGGCGTCAATAAAATATACTTATATGCTTTACAACGTCATTACATTTATTAATTATGCATCCGGTAGGGGGGTCAAAATCCCTGAAAGGAAGGTATAGGGCAACGGGCGGCAAAAAACGCGTGATAATTCGCATAATCAAAATGGGGGTATAGACCGGAAATCAAAATGGGGCTGGTCGCAAAGCCATGCTTTGCTGCTCGCCCATGCAACCTGGGAGGTGTAGAATTTGGCAGGAAATAAAAATAGCGGTATTGGCAGCGGCGGCAAAAGGGTCGGAGCCGGACGAAAGAGCAAACCGCTTGCAGACAAAATACTTGAAGGCAATCCGGGCAAATGATAGTGCAATAGATTCTGCGACTGTTGTTGACAAAGTCGGTAAGGCGAGCAATACCATAAAAAATACAAAGGCCAGCGATAAATTCCTTGAATGGACCCGCCGTTCTGGCGGGTGGTATTGGTCTCACAATGAAAAAATACTTCCCGGTGAATATAGTAATGATACCCAAATGATATTAGCAGTCGCAAGAAGTATCATCACTGGAAATTGGGAGTACACATTAACCAAAAAGGAATTACCGTATTGGCTAGGATACGAACGAGGAGGTGGTAGCGCTTTAAAAAATGCTGCAAAATTACTTAAGAACAGTGTTGTTCCTTGGGAGTCAAAAGAAAGCCGTGAATATTACATGGCTGGCGGTAATGGTGCAGCAATGCGTATATTACCACACGTAATTGCAGCAGCTCAAAAGCGAGACATGGCTTTCAGGTTATCCGTTATACCCTGTATCACAAACTCGCAAAGGTCAGTCAGCAAATCGTTATGGAACATGTAGAGAGCAGGTCCGGGTGTAATTTTGTCCTTGTCTACCATAACATAATAGTATTTCTTTAAAGGACGGAGCAGTTGTTCGATAGCCGTTCTAGGATGCTGTTTGGCATTTCGGAATTTTTCACCGTAGTTAAAGACGATTTGATCAATTGTTAAATAAATTGTGGCATCTTCTTCCACATGCCCCAATTTTTTAGGCATAATGAGTTTTGCGTAGATAATGGTTAAAAGAGCTAAATGTCTCCGATCCAGAGCTTTGTTGCGCTTTTGAAAAAAGTCGAAGGAATCGTTGTCAAATTCTTTTTTAAGTCTAATTACATACCATTCCGTCCCCGGTGGGTTTATCAATTCATAGCCCATCAAGGAAAAATAAAGTTGGACATCCCGGAAAAGATGTATATCTGTTTCCAGATTGCAAACCTCTTTTTTAAAGACCCAACCATAATGAAACAGGGAGCAGATTCGTTGCGCTTCAGGATTTATCTTAAACTCCGGAATATCCATTTTCCAACCTCCCTACATAACACTCACTAACAGTCTCTACTGGTCCATATGGCAATTCTTTAAAGTTTTCCCTTACTTCCAGCCTCACGGCCTCTTTGCGAGGATGATTTACTTCCAGTTCCTTCAGGTCTCTAGTCAGTTTAATCAACTGGCCCGTCTTATACATGGCAGACCCAAAATTTTGGGTGGGTTCAAATATAACTTCTTCCATGGGAGCCTGAAGTCTTTCTCCCATTTTCAATAAAACCTCTTGGTAGAAAATTTCCAAAGAATTTTGTTTATTTTCGACGATAAGTTCTTCTTCAATAATGTCCACAGGTTCCGGAGCGGGCGTATCAACAATGAGTTCTTCTTGATTATTAAAAAAAGCGATCGTTCTCGATTGCAGCGTTTCCTCCCTGAGCTGCAAAACTTGTTTAGGCGCTGAGAAACTCTTGAAGACGAAACTGGCCAACGCTTCCGTGGATGATTCATGTAATATTTCCTCGATCATTTCCATGGATATATATTTCCCCATAGCTTTTCCGTCTTCCCGGGAATACTGGATAGCCATCTGGAGAATTTGGGTAAAGTGATCCGTCAATAAACTGGTCACATTAAAAAAGTCATCATAGCTTGTTTTGGCAAAGATATTTCTCTTCTTACTGATTTCATCCTTGACTAAACGAATAGCGTTCCGTATATCTTTCGACTCTTCGGCAATCTTAGCGACTTCCCTACGGGATCTTTTCTGCAGAATCTGTTCCAATACTTGTTCCCAATAGGATAACTGGCGAAAAGCCATGGTTATATTGGCTGCAGCTTGCGTTTCATCAAGACCATAATTTTCGGCCATTTCTGCTTCAAAAGTGATGAGCCTAATCTCCTCGGCCGTTGTTAACTCCCCTCGAGACAAAGAGGCAAAAATATGTACCAGTAAAGACCGTACTCTTCCCGGCATCCGGTAATGAAAGCCATCAGAGACGATCCATCCACTCTTGGAAAGTTCTCGGATTACTTAATCGCGATTACTTTTTTTCGTATAACCTATTGTTGCAATTTCATAATCCTTACATTTTTCATTGTCCTTCACATCTATATAAAATGAGATACCCATTAATATTCTACCAAAAAGA